>JAVJQK010000085.1 GCA_040218145.1 Sandaracinaceae bacterium
GCCCGCCCCCGTACCCGAGCCCGCCCCCGTACCCGAGCCCGCCCCCGTACCCGAGCCCGCCCCCGTACCCGAGCCCGCCCCCGTACCCGAGCCCGCCCCCGTACCCGAGCCCGCCCCCATACCCGAGCCCGCCCCCGTACCCGATCCCGATCCCGATCCCGACCCCGATCCCGATCCCGATCCTGATCCCGACCCCGCTGCCGCTGCCGCTGCCGCTGCCGCCCCCGACCCCGCTGCCGCTCCCGCTCCCGACCCCGCTCCCGACCCCGCTGCCGCTGCCGCTGCCGCTCCCGATCCCGATCCCGATCCCGATCCCGATCCCGATCCCGAG
This sequence comes from Sandaracinaceae bacterium, assembly GCA_040218145.1. Taxonomy (GTDB): domain Bacteria; phylum Myxococcota_A; class Polyangia; order Polyangiales; family Sandaracinaceae; genus JAVJQK01. Next base: position 332 of record JAVJQK010000085.1, read on the forward strand.
CCAGCTACCGCTCAGCGGCTCGCTTCGGACGGAGTGGCCTCGCAGGGAGCGGTCACGGGCGGAGGCGCGTCGCCGGACCACTGCGCACGTTCGCCAAAGAAGCATCGCAGCCGCCGCATCGCGGGGTGGTCGGGGTGGCGCTCGATGGGTAGGTGGTAGAGCGGGTCGTAGGGCTGTCGGCCGATGAAGTGTGACTCCATTCGACCGGCGTATCGGGCCAGCGCGTCCTCGTCGCCCAGCTCGTGCAGAGCCAAGCTGACCCCGGCCAGGCAGGGGCCGCAGCTCCAGGTGTTCTCGAGGCACGCGTCGCGCAGCGCTCGGAGGGGACCGCGTCGGCGCTCGCCGCGGCGAACCGACGCGCTGGCCAGCGCGCAGGCTGCGTCGAAGCCGCCCCCTGGGCTGGGAAGGTTCTGCGTGAGTCGTCTCCCGAGCGCTCGGCGCAGCTCCGCGTCGCCCGGCCCGTCAGGCGCCGCGTCGCTTCTCGGGACCCAGGGCGGGCGGTCGCCGGGCGCGTTGGAGTCGAGCCAGGCGGCTGCGCGCCTCCAACGGTTCAGGCCCGCGCGGTCATCGCGCAGGGTGGCGAGGTGCCGGTCACGGGGAACCCCGAGACGGGCGAGCGCCCGCAAGCGCGCGGCCCGGACCTGTGGGGTGATAGGTCTCGGTGGGCGGGGATCGTCGGGACCCCACGGCGACGGCAGGCTCAGGAGCTGCAAGGCGACGTGCTCGGCGACCTCCGCCACGCTCAGGATGCTCCGATATGCTGACCAGTCCCGCCCGCCAAGCACGGTGCGCGTGAGTCGTGCGTCGTGTTCGACCGTGTCGATGAGCGAATCCAGCGCAGACCATCCGATCGCGCGCAGCTCACCTTCCGGTCCTTGGGGACCGAGTCGCGTGGACCCCGACGCACCGGGGAAGTCGCGACGGAGCTCGTCGAGCCCCGCGATCAGCAGAGAGATCCGATCGGCGTCCGCTCCGTCGCGCTCGGCCGGTGAGGACTCCGCTGCCTCGCGGGCGCGCCGCTCCTGATCAGCGAGCAGCGCATCCATCAGGAGGAGTCCCTCCGTGCCCATGCCCTGGAACTCGGACTCGAGATCCCGCGCGACGCCGCGCGCGAAGGCTTCGTCTCGTGCAGCGACGCCGAGCTGCACGGCGTGCAGCGCGACGACGTCGTCACCGCGGATGTGCGCGCCGAGGGCACGCGCGCGCGCGTCCCACGCCAGCCCGAGCAAGGCGCTCGTGGGGGCCTCCGCGGCGCCCTCGACGGCGAGCGCCAGATCCAGTCGACCCACCCGCAACGCCAGCACCGCCGCGATCACGCCGAAGCGACACTCCACCGAGCGATGCTCGTAGTGCGTGTGTGGCTCCGCCGTTGCCACGCAAACGGGCGGCCGTGTCTCGAACCCGAGCGCGGCGCGCTCGAGAGGGATCGGACGCCCGAGCGCGGCCACCGCGTAGAGCATCCCGTTGTGCGCGATCGCCCAGCGCCGCGTGGAGCCCTCCTCGGCGGGCAGCACCCACCCGCGCGTACGCACGATCCCCTGGTCGCCGTCCCAGGCGTCGAGACCCACATGAATGGCGATCGCTCGGTACTCGCAGCCGCGTGGGTCGGGCAATCCCAGGTCGAAGAGCTGGCGGGCGAGCAGCTCGAGGTCCTCCGGCGTCCCCTCGGGGGCCGTCCAGGGCGCGTCGGCGAAGGGAGGGGTCGGGACAGGCGAGGGAGAGAGGGGGAGGGGAGAGACCTCCGCGGGCAGCGCTTCGTCCGGCGCGCTCGCCGCGTGACCCGACGTGGGCGCCTCGGGTTGCGCGCTCGGCAACTCCGGTTGCGAGGTGGGCGCACCGCAAGCGGAGATGCATAGGGTGAGCAGGGTACGCTGCCATGTCCTCACGGGCCGAGGGTAGCGTATCGACGACCCCTCGCCCCCCGTCCGAGAGGCCCTTGTCGAATCTTCTTAGTTAGCCTAACTATGTGTCCGCCCATGCCGCCCGACACGCCTCCTTCGCACCCCATCACCGAGCGTCTCTGGGCGCTCTCTGCCGCCTTCCACGCGCGGCTCGCCCACGACCTGGCGGCGCTCGGGCTGACCGTCGCGGAGTTCCGCCTGGTCGGGGAGGTGATGCGATCCGACGGGCTGCGTCAGAGCGAGCTGGCGGCGCTGCTCGGGGTGACGGCGCCGACCGTCTCGGCTGCGGTGCAGCGCCTCGAGAAGGCGGGCGTGCTGACGCGGGAGAAGGACGCGTCGGATCCGCGCGCGCGAGTCGTGCGCATCGCGGCGGGGGCGCCGCTCGAGACCGGGCTCGACGTGCTCGATGGCCTCGAGGAGCGCGCCGTCGCGTCGCTGTCCGCTCGCCAGCGCGCGCAGCTCCCGAGGCTGCTCGATCGCATGACGGCCGCCCTTCAGCTCACGGAGTAGACGATGTCCACCGCGACTCACTCGCTCCCGGATCGCGCGCGCGCCTGGAACGTGGCGATGACCGCCGCGCCGGGTGACCTGGATCTCCGGATCCCCGCCGACGACGTCGTGGGGACGATCCCCGCGGGGCTCCGCGGGGGGCGGCTCCTGTCGAACGGGCCCGGCTGGACCCACATCGGCGAGCGGCTCGCGCACCCCTTCGATGGTCATGGATACGTGCGCAGCTACGCGTTCGACGAGGACGGCGGGGTGTCGCTGCGCGCCCGCTTCATCCGCACTCGCGTCTTCGAGGACGAGCAGCGGGCGCAGCGCATCGTGCACCGGGGCTTCGCGACGAACCCGTCGGATCGGTTCTGGCAGAACGTCGGCTACGGCGCGCCGCGGAACGTGGCCAACACGACGATCGTCCGCTGGGGCGACCGGCTGCTGGCGGGCTGGGAGGGAGGCCCGCCGCACGCGCTCGATCCGGTGACGCTCGAGACCCGCGGGCCCGACTCGTTCGGCGGTCTCATCGAGGGGCAGGCGACGCTGGCGCACATGCACCGCGACGCCGCGCGCGACCGCCTGATCCTGTGCAGCGTCGCCGCGGGGCGACACACCGGGATCACGTTTCGGGAGGTCGACGCGGACGACCAGCTGGTGCAGACGCGGCAGGCGCAGCTGCCCGGGATGACCTTCGCGCACGACTTCGCGTTCAGCGATCGCTGGTACGTGCTGGGGGGCAACCCGCTCGCGCTGAAGCCGTGGCGCTTCGCGCGCAGCATGGTCGGGGCCGGCACGCTGCTGGAGTCGGTGCGGGTCGACACCTCGAAGCCGGGGGAGTTGGTGCTGCTGCCGCGCGACGCGGAGGGGCCGGTGCGGCGCGTGCGTCTGCCGAAGCCGACGTTCGTGGTGCACTTCGCCAACGCGTTCGAGCGGTCGGACGGCGCGCTCGTCGTGGACGCGTGCGTGTTTCACGACTTCGATTTCGGCGAGGAGTTCGGCTACTCCGGCCCGCACCGCCCGCTCGACCCCTCCCTCCCGGAGGCCCGCGGCACGCAGCGGCTCTACCGGATCACGATCCCCGACGGCGCCGAAGAGGCGACGTGGGAGGCGCTGGTGCCCCACGGCGTCGACTTCCCGCGCATCGACGCAGATCACGAAGGGCGGGAGACGCGGACCCTCGTCGGCGCCTGCCGCGCGGACACGCGGTTCAGCGATCCGTTCGACAGCGTGATCGCCATCGATCTCGAATCCGCCGGGCGCGCGCACGCGCTCTGGACCGCGCCGCGTGACGTGTTCGTCGGCGAGCCGGTGCTGGCGCGCGCAGGGGAGGGCGAGCCGGCGCACGTCATCGCGATCCTCTCGGACGGGCTCGCGGATCGCACCACGCTCGTGGTCTTGCGCGCCGACGCGCTCGAGCGCGGTCCGGTCGCGAGGGTGTCGCTCCCGCTGATGCCGATCGCGTTCCACGGGGACTGGGAAGCGCGGCCGTGACCGGGCGCGACGGATCAGGCGGTGGTCGTGAAGAGCGCCGTGCACTCCGGCACGCGCCGCCAGCCGTGCGCGCGGATCTTCTCGACGAGCGGCGCGCCGAAGAACGCGCCCATCACGCGCGCCGCGGCGTCCACGCTCTCGAACGCGTAGTCGCTCCGGGACCACGTGCGCGCGAAGCCGTGCTTCGTCTCGAGGTGCGCGAAGTACTCGTCGAGCGCGGGGTGCTCGCGCGGCGTCTCGTGGCCCGTGCCGAGCGTCTCGAGGATGGCGATGGTGCCGCCGACCGCGGTGACGCGACGCATCTCGGCCACGGCGCGGTCCACCTCGTCTTCCCAACCCTCCGGCATCCAGTGACGGAAGTGGCCGAAGACCCAGCCCGCGGTCGCCACGTCGACCGAGGCGTCCTCGAGGGGCAGCTCGCGCGCGTCGGCGAGGTGGAAGCTGACGCGCTCGGAGACGCCGTCGGTCTCGAGGCGCGCTCGCGCCACCTCGAGCATCGGCGCGGCGCGCTCGACGAGGTGCACGTGCGCGGCGCGGGGCGCCATCCAGCGGGCGAGTCGGCCGGTCCCGGCGCCGACGTCGACGATGCGCTTGCCGTCGAAGGGCACCGCGGCCTCGAAGGCCCGCCGCAGGGTGCCTTCCGTGTCCTCGGCCGCGATCAGCGCGTCGTAGGACTCGGCGCGCTCCTCGTACATGCGGGCCTGGGCGTCGTTGCGATCGGTCATCGAGCCACTTAGCCCAGATTCGACCCGCGCGCTCCTGGACTCGCGCAGGCGATGAGACGCCGGGCTCTGATAGGCTGACGGGATGGGGACGCCGACGGTGGAGGGGGTGGCGCGGCCCGCGGTGGCGGAGGCCGCGGAGGTCACGCGCCTGGTGCGCGGCCTGCGCTGGATCGCGCGCTCCGCGGTGCGGACGTTCTACAGCTCGGTCGAGGCGACGGGGTTGGAGAACGTGGACCCGGCGCGGCCGACCCTCTACGCGCCGACGCACCCGAACTCGATCATCGATCCGCTCCTGGTCGCGCTCTTCGAGGAGCGCCCGATCTGCTTCGTCGCGCGCGACGGGCTCTTCGACGTGCCGGTGTTCGGCGCGGTCCTGCGGGCGGTCGGCGCGATCCCCGTCGCGCGCCGGAGCGACCACGCGGGCGAAGACGTCGACCACGGCGCGATGTTCTCGGCGTGCCGCGAGGCCCTCGCGAGCGGCAAGGTGCTCGTGCTGTTCCCCGAAGGCAAGACGCACGGGCGGCTGCGGGTGGAGCGGCTGAAGACGGGGCTCGCGCGGATCGCGCTCGACGCGCCGCCGGACACGCAGATCATCCCCATCGGCCTGAACTACCTGGTCCGCCACGCCTTCCGGTCGGACGTGCACGTGGCCTTCGGAGAGCCCATCGCGCCGACCGGGACCGTCGCCGAGCTGACCGAGCGGGTGGCCGACACCCTCCGGCGCCTGACGGTGCACATCGAGCGCGAGGACGACGAGCGGCTGATCGCGCAGGTGACGGCGATGATGGCCGAGGTGCGGGCGCACGAGGGCCTCGATCAGGAGGCGTCGCCCGCGGACCGCGTCGCGCTGGCGCAGCGGGTGGTCGACGCCTATCGCTGGCTCGGGGAGCGTGACCCCGAGCGCACGGCCACGCTGCGGGCGCGGATCCAGGCGCTGCTCGAGGAGCGCGCGGAGCTCGGCCTCGGGGGCGAGCGGCCCGCGCTGCAGCACCGCGGAGAGCGACGCATCGCGCGGCGGTGGGCGGACGACCCGGTGACCTTCGTGCTCGGCGCGCCGGTCGCGCTCTACGGCATCGTGAACAACGCGTTGCCGTACCTGGCGCTCCGCGTGCTGCTCGGGATCGCGCCGCCGAGCTTCTATCGGGGCGCGCTCGTGCGGCTCGGCGGTGGGCTCGCCATCTTCGCGCTCGCGTACGCCGCGCAGACCGCCGTCGTGGCCACCTACGCGCCCGCGCTCGCGCCGCTCTACGCGCTCTCTCTGGTCCCGAGCGCGTTCTTCGCGCGCCGCTACCTCGCGGAGCTCCGCCTGCACCGGGTCGGCCCGCGCCGCCTCTTCCGCATGGTCAAGCACCGCGGGCGGCTGGCCTATCTGCGCGCCGAGCGAGACGACCTCGCGGCGGAGCTCGCCGAGCTGCGCCGCGAGTACCTCGCCCGCTGAAGTGGCTCAGGTGGCCAGGAAGCCGCCGTCGACGATCATCTCGGCGCCGGTCATGAAGCTCGACTCGTCCGACGCGAGGAAGAGCGCCGCGTTGGCGATGTCGCGCGCCTCTCCGAGCCGACCGATCGGGAGCGAGTCGCCGATCGACTTCTTCGACGCGTCGTCCAGGTAGGGCGCCTGGAGCGGGGTGTCGATCATGCCCGGGTGGATGATGTTGCAGCGGATGTTCTTCGATCCGAACTGCACCGCGATCGACTTCGCGAGGCCGATCAGGGCGCTCTTGGCCGCGGTGTAGGAGTCCTGCGCGAGGGTGAAGCCCACGAGCGCGCTGATGGAGCCGACGTAGATGATCGAGCCGCCGCCGGACTTCTCGAGCGCGGGGATGCCGTGCTTGGCGAGCAGGAAGGGGCCGCGCAGGTTGATCGCCTGGACGCGATCCCAGTCCTCGACCGTGGTGTCGACGACCGACTTGTCCTTGTCTTTCCAGAGCACGCCGGCGTTGGCGTAGAGGACGTGCACCGCGCCGAAGCGCTCCATCGCCGCGTCGACCGCGCCCTTCACCGCCGCCTCGTCCGAGACGTCGCCCTGCACGAAGAGCGCCTCGCCGCCCGCCTCCTCGACCTGCTTCACGGTGTCGCCGCCCGCGTCCGCGTTCAGGTCGAGCACGACGACCTTGGCGCCTTCGCGCGCGAAGAGGACCGAGGCCTCGCGGCCCATGCCGAGGCCGCCGCCCGTGATGATCGCAACCTTGTCCTTCAGACGCATCGTCGACTCCTTCGTGAGAGGGAGCGGGACGGTAGCAGAGCGCGGGGCGGCTCACCCGAGCCAGAGACGCGCGGCCCACACGAGCGCGAACGTCAGCGCCCCGACGAAGAGGGCGGCGACGGCGAGCAGCACGAACGGCAGCAGGGAGGGGCGCTTGGGCGACGGAGGCGCGGCCATCGGCGGCGCGGGCTGCTGCGGCGGCGGCGTGAACGAGGGCCGGACGTGATCCCGGTCCCAGAGCGTCGTCGCCGCGGACTCCTCGGTCGTCTCCGCGCCGAAGGCCTCGAAGCGGGTCTGCACGTGCGGCACCGTCGGATCGGGGGCGAGCGGGGCGACGGCGCGGAGCTGCTCCAGGTGCTTCGCGATCTGCATCGGATCCTGGGGCCGCGTCGCGGGGTCCTTGCGGAGGAGCGCGTCGACGAAGTCGTCCAGCTCCGGCGGCACGTCGCCCACCCGCTCACTGACCCGAGGGGCCGGCTGCTTCACCTGCGCCATCAGGGTCCGCATGGGGTTGCCCGAACGGAAGGCAGGTTGACCCACGATCATGTCGTAGACGATGAGCCCGAGCGCGTAGATGTCCGTCGCCGGGCCGATCGGCCCCTTGGTCGCCGCCTCGGGGCTCATGTAGCTCGGCGTGCCGACGAAGCGGCCGTCCTGGGTGAGCGAGTCCGCGTCGTCCCCGTCGCCGAGCTCCGGTACGGTCAGCTTCGCGATCCCGAAGTCGAGCACCTTCGCGGTTCCGTCGGCGCAGAGGAAGATGTTCGCCGGCTTGAGGTCGCGGTGAAGGACCCCCTTCTCGTGGGCGGCGGCGAGGCCGCGCGCCACCTGCGCCCCGACGTCGAGCGCGCGGTCGAGGTGGAGCGCGCCGTCCTCGCGCAAGGTCCGGGACAGGCTGCGCCCCTCGAGCAGCTCCATCGCGAGATAGAGCTCGCCCGTCTCGTCGTCTCGGCCGAAGTCGTAGAGGGTCACGACGTGCGGGCTGGAGACGCGACCGGCCAGCTTGGCCTCGCGCATGAAGCGCTTCGACGCGGTCTCGGTGCGCTTGTCGGCCCGGATCACCTTGACCGCGACGAGGCGATCGAGCCCGATCTGCTCCGCCTCGTAGACCTTGGCGTTCCCGCCCTGTCCGAGCAGCCCGAGGATGCGGTAGCGACCGGCGACCGTCCGCCCGCTGAAGGTCAGGGCTTCTTCGAATTCCCCCGGCTCGACGGGACGCGACATCAGAGGTCGCCATCGTACCCGACCGGGCGCGCAGGCGTCACGTGCGGCGGGGCGGGCGCGGGCTCGGCGGACGGAGCGACGCGCGGCGTGCGCTTCGTCTCGGCCAGCCAGGCCCGGATGGCGTCGGCGAGGATCAGGGCCACGAAGGGGACGAACTGGGCCGCGATCACGTCCGCGCTCTCCGAGCCGCCCGGGCCGTAGCGGAGGTAGCTCAGCGGGAGCAGGAGCGAGAGCGCGAGGATGCCGCGGCTCCCCGCCAGCACCCCCAGGGCCAGGACCGGGAGCACGTACCAGGGGTGGATGACGCGCGAGAGGATCAGGTAGCCGACGAAGGCCGCGGCCAGGGACCCGACGAAGCGGCGCTGGCCGTCGTCCTGACCCAGCGCGACGACCAGGAGCCAGCCGATCGTGGCCGCGCTGAGCCAGGGCATGAGCGCCGCGTCGACCGGCGGCGTGACCCCCTCGACGTAGCCCATCAGATCGCGGGCCGCGTAGTAGACCGGGGCGTTGAACGAGAAGCGCTCCGCGTAGAGGGAGAGCGACTCGCGGAGGTGCGGCCAGAGCGACTCGCTCGCGAACGGGACGAACGCCGCCGCCACCACGCCGAAGCTGGCGAGCGCGAACGGCGCGGCGCGCTTCGCGCCGAGCCGCCTCGCGAGGTGCACGAGGAACACGGGCCCGAGGATCAGCGCGGTCAGCTTCGCGCTCGCGGCGAGGCCGAGATACGCGCCCGCGCGGGCGGGTCGCTCCTTCAGCGTTTCCCCCACCGCGAGCAGGAGCAGCGGTACCATCAAGGCCTCGGTGTGCCCGCCGGCCGCGACCTCCCAGTAGACGAGCGGGTTCCAGGCGTAGAGGAGCGCCCAGCCGCGGGGCCGGCCGAGCTGACCGAGCAGCCCCATGAGCGCCCAGATGGCCAGCAGGTCCGCGAGGGAGAAGAGCCCGCGCAGCAGCCGCTCGGCCGGCACGTCGAGCGCGTCGCCCAGCGTCCACGCGGCGCCGAAGGTCAGCTGCGCCAGCGGCGGATAGACGCTGTAGTAGTCCGGCGAGTTCAGCTCCGAGAGCGACGCGGGATCGACGGGTGGCTCGGACCAGGTGGCGACCTCGCTCGGCCGGTGCGCGTAGGGGTCGACGCCCTGGGCGACGAGCGCGCCGTCCCACACGTAGCGGTGCACGTCGTCCGAGAGCGAGGGGGGCGCCGCCAGCGCGGCGAGGCGGAGCAGCGCCGCGACGCCCAGCGTGCCCAGGGTCAGCGCGCGCGGGCTGGGGCGGCCGCGCATCCAGCGCCGGCCCAGCAGGAACAGCGCCACGGCCGACGCGGCGACGAGCCCCAGCCAGAGGGGGATCGCGTCGCGCGCCGGGATCCCGTGCGCGAAGGCCGCGGTCGCGGCGGCGACGCCCAGGGCGGCCCACAGCGGCCATCTCGTCCGTCGCGCCATGCCCACCGTACGAGGCGAGCATGAGGCCGTTTCATCACGAACGCCCCCTTCTTTCCTGCCCGTCAGTTCAGCCAGCAGCGGATTGTGTGATATATACTGTAGAGCGTTTCCTCTCATCGAGGCTGGGGTTGACCGAGCGAAGAGTCCTGATCGTGGATGACATGGCGGCGGTGGTGCGGACGACGCGCCGCTGGCTCATGCGCGCTGGGTACGAGGTCCGCTCCGCCCTGGACGCCGAGGCCGCGCTCTCCGAGGCGGAGGCGTTCCGCCCGCACTGCGTCCTGCTCGACGTGCAGCTGGGCGAGCGCGCCGGACCGGAGGTGGCCGAGGCCCTGCGCGAGCGGCTGCCGGGGGTGGAGATCGTCCTGACCAGCGGAGGCGAGGCGCCGGTCGGCTGGCGGGGGCGGTTCTTCGAGAAGACGTCCGGGCCACACGCCCTGCTCGACGCGCTCGAGGCGGCGACGGACGCCTCCGGCGTGTCGTAGGGCGCGGCGGGGGGATGCGAGCGTGGGCCGGCCGGCGTAGAGTCGGCGCCCATGTCGGACCACGCCCGCATTCTGGTCACCTCGGCGCTGCCGTACGCGAACGGACCCATCCACCTCGGCCACCTGGCCGGCGCGTACCTGCCCGCCGACGTCTTCGTCCGCTACCACCGCCTCCGCGGCAGCGACGTCGTCTACATCTGCGGCTCGGACGAGCACGGCGCCGCGATCGTCATCCGCGCCAAGAAGGATGGCGTCACGCCGCAGGAGATCGTCGACCGCTACCACGCGATGGCGGAGAAGGACTTCGCCGCGTTCGGGATGAGCTTCGACCACTACGGTCGCACCAGCTCGCCCGCGCACCGCGACACCAGCCGCGCGTTCTTCCGCACGATGGCGGAGAAGGGCGCGTTCATCACGAAGACGGAGAAGCAGCTCTACGACCCCGAGGCGAAGCTCTTCCTCGCCGACCGCTTCGTGGTGGGCACGTGCCCGAACCCGGACTGCAACCACCCGAACGCGTACGGGGACCAGTGCGAGAAGTGCGGCCGCACCCTCAGCCCGAGCGAGCTGATCGACCCGCGGAGCACCCTCAGCGACGCCACGCCGGAGCTCCGCGACGTGACGCACTGGTACCTGCCGCTCGGCGCGCACCAGGATCGCATCTCCGCCTGGATCGACACCAAGACGCACTGGAAGAGCAACGTGCTCGGCCAGATCAGGTCGTGGCTCACGGCGGGGCTCGGGGATCGCGCGATGACCCGCGACCTGCCGTGGGGCGTCCCGGTGCCCGAGGACGTCGCGGAGGCGGCCGGCGTCGATCCCGAGGGCAAGGTCCTCTACGTCTGGTTCGACGCGCCCATCGGCTATGTCTCCGCCACCCGCGAGTGGGCGGAGAAGCTCGGCGACGCCGAGCGCTGGAAGACCTACTGGCAGTCCGAGGACACCCGGCTGATCCATTTCATCGGCAAGGACAACATCGTCTTCCACACCATCAGCTTCCCGCTGATGCTGATGCTGCACGGCGACTACGTGCTGCCGGAGAACGTCCCGGCGAACGAGTTCTTGAACCTCGAGGGCGAGAAGCTCTCGACGAGCCGCGGCTGGGCGGTGTGGCTGGGCGAGGCGCTCGAGGCGTTCCCCGCCGACTACCTCCGCTACTCGCTGTTGCGCAGCCTGCCGGAGACGAAGGACGCCGACTTCACGTGGGCCGACTTCCAGGCGCACGTGAACAACGAGCTGGCCGACAACTTCGGTAACTTCTGCAACCGCGCGCTGCAGTTCGCCGCGAAGTACTTCGACGGGAACGTGCCGCCGCTGACCGACCCGTCGGACGCGGACCGCGAGGCGCTCGCCGCGCTCGCCGCCTTCCCGGCCAAGATCGGCGCGCTCATCGACGAGAGCAAGATGCGCGACGCCATCCAGGAGCTGATGAACCTCGGCCGGATGGGCAACAAGTACTTCAACGACAGCGAGCCGTGGGCCACCCGCAAGAGCGACATGGCGAAGTGCGGCAACACCATCCACGTCAGCCTCCAGATCTGCGCGTCGCTCTCGATCCTCGTCGACCCGTTCCTGCCCTTCACCGCCAAGACCCTGCGAGGGATCCTGAAGCTCGACGGGGTGCGCTCGAGCGAGGCGCGCGCCGAGGGAGGCACGCTCGGCTGGGACGCGGCCGCGAAGCCGCTCCTCGAGGCGGGCCACGCGCTCGGTGAGCCGGAGATCCTGGTCCGCAAGATCGAGGACGAGGCGATCCAGGCGCAGCGCGATCTGCTGGAGCAGCGCGCGGCGGAGGCGAAGGCGGGAGACGGCGACGGGCCGCCCTACGCCGCGCTGAAGGACACCATCGTCTACGACGACTTCGCGAAGCTCGATCTGCGCATCGGCGTGGTGAAGCACGCGGAGAAGGTGAAGAAGTCGAAGAAGCTCATCCGCTGCGAGGTGGATCTGGGCTTCGAGCAGCGACAGATCCTCGCGGGCGTGGCCGAGCACCTCTCCCCCGAGGACCTGATCGGCAAGCGCGTGGTGGTCGTCGCCAACCTGGCGCCGCGCAAGATGATCGGGCTCGAGAGCCAGGGCATGTTGCTGATGGCCGAGGACCGCGAGGGCAAGCTGGTGCCGGTGAGCGCGGACAGCGAGGCCGGCGCGACGGTGAGCTGAGCGTGCCGCTCGACGCGCGCGTCGAGGCCGCAGCGCGCGGCCGGATCGACGATCGAATCCGGGCCGCGCGCGTCGCGGCGGCGGCGGCCTTCGCGGCGTGGCGTGTGCTCGTCGACGGTCACCTCTCCCGCAACGAGGAGCGCACCCTCCGGAGGGTGCTGCGCGAGGACTTCGAGGAGGACGAGCTCGAGGTGATCGTGGAGCTCCTCCGGGCGCACGGCCCCGCGCTCGCCGCCACCCGCCCGTCGGAGTGGGCGCACACCCTCGGTCCGTGGCTGCTGCGAGAGCGTATCGCGCAGGAGAACGAGTACGAGACCTTCGTCGCCCAGAGCCTCGCCGTCCGCTGGCCTCTGCCCATCGATGGAGGCGCGCGCACCCGCTGGGACGCCGAGGATCTCGACTGGGACCGAGAGCACCTGAAGATCGGCGGCGAGCACGGGATGCACTCGATGACCATCCCGTGGCGGCACGTGGAGTCGCTCGAGCCGGTGGACCCCTGGCCCCAGCTGCTGCTCGAGTGGAAGGACCTGGCCGGGGTCGCGCACGCGCGCCTCACCCCGCGCGGCGACGCGGCGGCGTTCGCGGACCGGGTGAGCGACCTGATCGACGAGGCCAAGCGCCGCGTGCCCGCGGCCGACGACCGGGTGCGAGCCGGCTGGCTCGCGCACCCCGACGCGTCGTGGGAGCCGGTGGAGCACTGGCCCGGCGAGGCGCCGCTGCCCCAGGCGAGCTACCGGACGGCGCCGCAGAAGCCCGAGGAGGTCCTCGCGCATCGACCCACGCGCGGGGGGCTGTACACGCTCCTGGCCTGGCTCGCGTCGGGACCGGAGCGGCCGTGGCGCACGGAGATCGTCGAGGCGAAGCTGACCGCGCGTCACCTCTACGTGCGGCGGCGGCGTGGCGGCCTCGAGCGCGTCCCGGTGGCGACGTTGCGCGCCCGGCGCGGCGACACGGACGCGATCTACGTCTTCGGCCGGCGCACCGAGGCGCTCCTGGCCGGGCGCGCCGGCTGCCCCGTGTGCCAGCGCCTCGACGCGCGCCTCGCGGGCTGAGCTGGCTCGTCGTCGTGGGGGCCGGGTGGGCGTCAGTCGATCTCGCAGATCCAGAACGTGCCCGGCTCGCAGAAGAGCGGCTCGCAGCGGCCGTCGACCACGTAGGGCAGGCACTCCGCGCCGCCCGCGCAGCGCCCCTCCGGGCAGCGCGCCCCGATCGCCGGGGCGTGGGCGCACCGCGCCGCGACGCCGCCGTCCCGGTCACGGGCCCAGACGCAGGCGAGCCGTGGGCCGCACGCGTTGCGGTCGTAGGGCACGCACGCGGCGCCGACCCTGGCCCCCGGCGCCACACACCGGCCGACGCGGCAGACCAGCCCGCCCCCACAGCGGCCGTCGGCGCAGACCGCGCCCAGCGTCTCGGGCGCCTCGGCGCACCGGCCGTCGCAGACGAGCCCCTCGCGGCAGCCCGCGGTGTGATCGCACGGCTCGCCTTCGGGCAAGAGCCAGGGCTCGGGCGGCTCGATCCCGCACCGCTCCACCACCTCGCCCCCGCAGCGACGCTCGCGGCCGCACTCTCCGTCCAGGCGACAGCGCTCCACGCCCTGGCAGCGGCCGTCCCGGCACGCCTCCCCGACGCCACACGCCTCGTCGTGGTCGCAGCGCTCCGCGGGCGCGGCGCAGCGCTCGTCCACGCAGCTCAGCGCGGGCGGGCAGTCGAGGCTGCGGCCGCACTCCAGCCCCGCCGCGTCGGGCGCGCACCGCGCCTCCCAGTTGCAGCGCAGGCCGGGCGCGCACACGCGGAAGCAGGCCTCGCCTTCCCCCGGCAGCGACGCGCACACCCCGCGGTCGCAGCGGCCGCCGCGACAGGGGCCGTACGGGTCATGGCAGGGCGCGCCGACCTCCACCGGCTGCGCGAGCAGCGCGTAGCACTCGCCCGGGAGCTCCGCGCCGCGGCAGCTCGACAGCTCCGACGACGCCGCGCGCAGGCAGCGGGTGAGCGCGCCCTCGTCGATCTCCCAGTCGCCGTCGCCCGGAGGCCAGGCCGCGCACTCCAGCCAGCGCTCGCAGCTCGCGCGCTCCCCCGCTTCGCAGCCGGGATGTGGCGTGACGCAGCCACAGGCTCGCCGTGCCTCGCAGAGCGCGCTCGCGAGCGGCCCGCAGAGTCGATCCGCGAGTCCCTCGAGCGCGGCGGGCAGGGGCGGGTCGTCGAGGACCGACTCGTAGAGCTCGTCCGGCAGGGAGACGCCCGGGCCGCCATCGGGCTGCGTCGCGAGGTCGCGTTCCGGACGGATGTCGACACGCCTGCGTCGCGCGCGGCTGCTCACGCACTCGAAGACGACGACCCCGAGGACGGCCACGACCCCGAGCACCGCGAACAAGGGCACGAGGTCGCGAAGTCGATCCACGCCCGCGCGCCAGCGCAAGGCGCGTGCCGGTGGTCATCCGCCGTCGCCCGCCGTGGGGCCGCGTCCGCCTTGCCACGCCGCCGTGTCCGCTCGCACGCGCCGTCCTACACGCGACGCGCCGGCGCGGTCCTCGGCCCGCCCGCGTCCCCCGTGTTCACCAGCGCCGCCGGCTCGAAGAGGAGCACCTGACAGCGCGACTCCGCGACCGGGCGATGCTCCACCCCCCGCGGCACCACGTAGAGCTCTCCCTCGCGGAGCTCGACGACTCCGTCTCGGAGCTCGATCCGCATCGCACCCGACAGCACCAGGAACAGCTCGTCCGCGTCGGAGTGCGCGTGCCAGACGAACTCCCCCTCCAGCTCCACCACCTTCACCTCCTGCCCGTTGCAGTCGGCGATCACCGCCGGGCGCCACGGGCCGTCGAGGAGGGCGAGCTTGTCGGCGAGGCGGATGGCGTCGGGCATGAGGCGTAGGATAGCCGCATGGGCGCGCGCGACGTGGCGCTGCTACAAACGGGGCGGTCATGGCGAAGAAGGGCAAGCCCGAGCCGGAGGCACCCCCCGCGGAGAGGCGCCCCTTCCCGTGGTGGCTCGTCGGCGCGATCGCGCTCGTGGTGGGCCTCGTCGCCGTGGTGCGCATCTCCAACGGAGACTCGAGGAGCGCCGAGATGCAGGACGCGGTCGAGGACGTGGTGATGGACGCGCCCCCCGCGCGCGCCGAGCGGCTCCGGGTCGAGGTGGTCGAGCGGCACCCGCACGATCGCGCGGCGTTCACGCAGGGGCTGCTCTGGCACGACGGCCACCTCTACGAGAGCACGGGCCTGCGCGGCCGCTCGAGCCTGCGCAAGGTCGATCTCGAGACCGGCGAGGTGCTCGCGCAGCGCTCGGTCGAGCGGCGCATCTTCGCCGAGGGCCTCGCGCGCGTGGGCGACCTGCTCTACCAGCTCAGCTGGACGGCCGGAGAGGCGCACGTCTGGACGCTCGACGGCTTCGAGCACCGGCGCACGTTCGAGTACGACGGGGAAGGGTGGGGGCTCTGTCACGACGGCACCCACCTGGTGATGAGCGACGGCTCGGACCGGCTGAGCTTCCGCGACCCGGAGACGTTCCAGGTCTCGCGCGTCGTGCGGGTGCGCCTCGACGGAGCGCCCCTCGACCAGATCAACGAGCTGGAGTGCGTCGACGGCGTGATCTGGGCCAACGTCTGGCAGACCGACGAGATCGTGCGCATCGATCCCGCGAGCGGCCAGGTCACCGCCGTGGTCGACGCATCCGGGCTGCTGACGCCGGAGGAGCGCTGGGGCGCCGACGTGCTGAACGGCGTCGCGTGGATCCCCGAGCGCGAGCGCTTCGCGATCACGGGCAAGCACTGGCCGCACCTCTTCGAGGTCCGCTTCGTGCCCGCGGACTGAAGGACTGTCGATTGAGCGCGCCGCGCCGCTCGGGCATCATGCGCCGGTGAGCGTGGAGCCCGGCGTAGCGTTGCCCGTCGTCCGAGAGGACGCGCCCCCCGAGGGCGTCGACCCCTACGTCATCGCGGGCTGGGACAGCCGCGCCCACGCCCCCGGCCTCTCCGCGGGCACGCTCCGGTCGGCCCGCGCGGTGAGCGAGGCGCTCTTCAGCACCGAGTCCGGCCCGCCCCCGGCGGCGCGGCTCGACTGGCTCGAGGCGGATCTCGGCGACTTCTTCGGGCACGCGAACTGGCGCGCCAGGCTGCTCTTCCGCGCGTGCCTCTTCGCGATCACCTGGGTCGCGCCGCTGCTGGTCGGCCGCCTCGGTCGGCTGGCGTCGCTCCCGGTCGCGCGTCGCGTCGAGGCCCTCGAGCGCATGGAGGAGACCCCGCTCTCGCTCGCGTTCTTCGGCGCCAAGGCCGTCCTGTGCATCGTCTGGTACGAGCACCCCGACTCGGCGCGCGAGATCGGCTGGACCTCCACCTGCCTCGGGCCGCGCCCGTGAGCGACGTGTCCGAGGGTCGCCTGCACGAGGGCGCGCTCGCGCTCGACTGCGACGTGGTCGTCGTCGGATCCGGCGCCGGCGGCATGGTCGCGGCGACGATCCTCGCGGAGTCCGGCCTCGACGTGCTCGTGCTCGAGGAGGGCAAGCGCCTCCACGCCGCGGTGCACGGGAAGATGCGGCAGAGCCAGTCGCTCAGGCACATCTGGCGCGACGGCGGCATGAGCATGGCGTTCGGGACGGGCGGGACGCCGGCGATCAACGTCACGATGGGCGTCGGCGTGGGCGGCTCGTCGATGGTCACCGGCGGCGTCTGTCTCCGCGTGCCGGAGGGCATCCTCGCGCCCTGGTCGCGCGAGCTGGGCCTCGAGGAGCTCACGCCCGACGGGATGGACCCCTACTACCGCGAGGTGGAGCGCGCGGTGCACGTCGAGGAGGTCCCGGTCGAGATGCAGTCCCGCTCGACCCAGCTCTTCGGCGAAGGCGCGGCCGCGCTCGGCCACCCCATCCGCCCGCTGACCCGCAACACCAAGGGCTGCAACGGCTGCGGTCGCTGCAACTTCGGTTGCCCCGAGCAGGTGAAGATGAGCGTGGACCTCAGCTACCTCCCGCGTCTGCTCGCGGCGGGCGGGCGCATCTGGTCGGACTGCCTCGTGCAGAAGGTCGTGCACGAGGGGGGCAGGGCGACCGGCGTGCGCGGCCGGCTCTTGAACCGACCGGGGCGCAAGAGGGGCGACCGCTTCGAGGTGCGGGCCAAGGTCGTCCTCGTCGCGTGCGGAGGCCTGCACACGCCCGTCCTGCTCAAGTCGAGCGGGCTCGCGCCCTTCGGCAGCCAGGTCGGGAGGAACCTCACGCTGCACCCGGGCTTTCGCGTCTTCGCCGCCTTCGACGAGGAGGTGCGCGGCTGGGAGGGCGCGATGCAGAGCGCCTACACCGACGCCTTCGAGGAGGACCACGTCACCCTGATGAGCCTCTTCATCCCGGGCAGCGTGATCGCGGCGACCATGCCGGGCGCGGGGCCCAAGCACCACGCGCGCGCGGCGACGCTGCCTCACATCGCGATGTTCGGCGCGATGGTGCACGACGAGGGCCCGGGCGTGGTGCGCCGCGGGATCGGGCGCGAGCCGTTCACGACGTACCGGATGAGCAAGAAGGACCGCGCGGCGATGTACCGAGGCATCCGCCTGCTCGCCGAGACCTTCCTCGCGGCGGGCGCCAAGCAGCTCTACCTGCCCGTGCTCGGCGAGGACGTCTTCAGCCCCGACCGCTACCGCAGCTTCGAACTCGAGCGCGTCCCCGGCGCCCGCATCGAGTGCAGCTCCCAGCACCCCCTCGGGAGCTGTCAGATGAGCCGCAGCGCGGGCGAGGGCGGCGTCGACCCCGACGGCAAGCTGTGGGACGCCGAGAACGTCTTCGTCTGCGACGGCAGCGTGATCCCGACCAGCCTCGGCGTGAACCCGCAGCTGACCATCATGGCCATGGCCACCCGCATCGCGCAGAAGCTCCGCGGCCGCTACCGCGCGCTCGCCCGCCGCGCGGCCTGAGCGGAATGTTCCGTCACCCCGCCGGTTGAACCCGGCGTGACGCTGCGCACCGACGAGCAAGGCTTCTGGACCCCCGACGGCGCACACATCCCGTGGCACGCCCTGCGCGTCATCACTCCAACCGTCCGGCGGAGCTTCTCCTTGAAGGTCGAGCTCGCGGGGGAGACCCGAAACGTTCGCGTGCGGAGGGACGCCCTCGCGGAGGAAGCGCTGCGCGAGGCATGGTACGAGGCGCAGCTGGCGACACTGCGTCGTCGAGGCGGCGTGCAGGTCTGCGTTCGACCCTTCGAGCCGGCGCGGCTCTGGGTGGCGATCTTCGCTGCGGTCGCGGGCTTCGTGATCGGCTCGCCCTGGGCGGTGGGGCTCGCCTGCGTCGACGTCCGAGGGGTCCTCGGTGGCTTGCCCGCCTCCGACGCTCCCGGATTCTGGTTCGTGTACGCGGTTCTCTGGCTCGTCGGCGTCCTGCTCGTCTGGATGGGGCCCGCGCTCGTGTGGGGGGCGCTGCGAGAGCGTCGGGAGATCTCCGCCTGGCGGCGCGCGGAGCTGCGGCGCGAGGGCGTGGTCCGGGTGGCGCCCGACGGGACGGTGACCATGACCCCCTGGGACCGCGTGTCGCGCGTACGAACCGGCTGGCGCGTCGGCGCGGCCACGCTGCCCTGGGCCTCCATCACGGGGAGCGCACTCCCTCTCGAGATTCTCGTCGCGAAGGTCCCGCGAGAGCCTTCGCGCTGGAAGCGTCGAGTCCTCGGCTGGACCCTCGTGGCAGCCGGCGCGGCTCTCGCGGTCGCGGGGGTAGGGCTCGGCTGGGAGGGGGCCGCGGGGCTCTTCGCGATGGCTGTGTCCCCAGGGGTGTTCGGGCTCCTCGCCGGCGCTACCAGCCCGCGGCTCCACGAAGAAGCGCGGGGCCGGCGTGCGAGGCTCGCCGAGCGGACGGGGTGGTCCGAGGTGGAGGCGTAGCGCGTGCGTGCGTCGCCCGAGGAGGAGGGCTTGCAGTCCACGGTGGGCGTGATCCCCTGGTCGGCGGTGCGCAGCATGAAGTGTGTCGGGCTGCGCCTTCGGGTGACGGTCGTGCTCGCGGGAGAGCGACGCGCCCTCGGCTGCGCGTGGGACGCGGCGGCCTTCGAGGCGTGGTGGGCAGCCTGGCACGAGGCGCAGCGCACGCGCCTCGCGAGGGACGGCTGGATCCCCCTCCAGCTGCGCTCGACGTCCGAGGCCGGTTCCCCGCTCCTGCTCGAGGCGTTGGGCACGTTCGCGGCGGCGCTGACGGCCGTGCTGGTCTGCGCGGCCATTCGCAGCGCGGTTGTGGAGCCATCGGTGCGCGCGGCGGTGGTCGCCGCCTTTGCCATGTTCTCTCTCGGCCTGCTCTTCGCGATCAGGGTCATGCTGCGAAGCGCCTTCAGCTCGTCGCGGCGATGGGACGGAGCCCCGATGGGGCGAGACGGGATCGTGCGCCGCACCCGGAGCGGCAGGTTGGAGCTGGTCCCCTGGAGCAGGGTGAGCTGCGACATGCTCGACCTGGTGATCGACGGCGAGCGGGTCTCGATGCAGTTGCTGGAGGGCGGGTGGGTCGCGCTTCAACTGCTGATGGCCATGGGCCGACGGCCCGCGCGCTCCGGGTGGTGCGGCATCGTCTTGGTTCCCGCGCTGCTCGTGGCTGGGGCGCTCACCGCCGCGGCGACCGCGCAACCGGCTTGGGCCGCTCCAATCTGCGCGCTCGCGGCGCTGGGGACGTTCTGCTTCGCCGTGTGGAGTCGTCGCGTGAGGGCTGAGGCCGACGCCGCGCTCGCGGAGCGTCGGGCGGAGCTCTTCGAGCTCGCTGGCTGGTCGGAGCGGCGACGAGCGGCTCGCACCGTCTGAGAGTCCGTGCGTCGGGCCGCTCGTCTCCGGACCGGTCGAGCCGAGCGTCGCGTGTATCTCGGCTGGGGGGGGAAGCGATGAACACCACGAAGACGATCCTCGTCGGCGCGATCGCGTTGGCGTTCAGCTGCGGTGGCGCCCAGGACCCCGCGGCCGAGGACCTCACCGCGGCGGAGCACCTGGCCGAGGCCGAGCGGGAGGAGGCGCGCGCGGCGGAGGCGGAGAGCCGATACGACCCCGACGCGCGCGAGCGGTCGGGCAGCGAGGGCCTCGGGCCGGTGACGGTCGGCGGGCGCGCCTACAACCCGACGGAGCACGAGCTGGCCGCGGCCGAGCGGCACCGCGAGCACGCCGACGCGCATCGCTCGCGGGCCGAGGAGCTGCTGGCGTTCGAGGCCCGAGAGTGCGAGCTGCTCCCGGAGGAGAGCCGCGCCGCGTGCCCGCTCCTCCTCGATCTCGAGCGCGTGGAGGACGTGCGCGGTGGGGTGCGCATGGTCTTCGCCGAGGGACCCAACCTCGATCCGGTCGTGCAACACATCCGCTGCCACATCGCGTTCGCGGCTGCGCGCGGGGACGACGGCATGGAGACCTGCGCGCTCTATGTCCACGGCGCGCGCGTGGCCGTGCAGGACAACGTCGTCTCGCTCACGACCGACCGCGGCGAGCACGTGGCGGAGCTGCGTTCGCGCGTTCGACGCCAGGCGCCGTGAAGCCTCGCCCGCGCCTGGTAGGGTGCGGGCATGTGGGCACGGCTCATCGCGATCGCGCTCCTCCTGAACGCGTGCTCCAACGAAGACGAGCCGCGTCGGCCGGCGCGGCTCGCCGAGGGCACGAGCGCGGGCGACGACAGCCCGCGGGAACATCGGAGCGTGATGCGAAGCACGGCGGAGATCCGTCGCGAGGGCAACCACCTCGCGGACCAGCCCAGCCCCTACCTGCTGCAGCACGCGCACAACCCCGTCGACTGGTTCCCCTGGGGGGAAGAGGCGCTCGAGAAGGCGCGGCGCGAGGACAAGCCGATCTTCCTCTCGATCGGGTACTCCACCTGCCACTGGTGCCACGTGATGGAGGAGGAGTCGTTCGAGGACGACGAGGTGGCGCGCTACCTCAACGAGCACTTCGTCTCCATCAAGGTCGACCGCGAGCAGCGCCCCGACATCGACGCGCTCTACATCGAGGCCGTCCGCCGGCTCGGAGGCTCGACGGGCTGGCCGCTCACCGTCTTCCTCACCCCGGACGGCGTGCCCTTCTACGGCGGCACGTACTTTCCCCGGCACGGCGGCGGGCGTCGGCCGGGCTTCCTGGACGTGCTGCGCGAGGTGCAGCGGCGCTTCACCGAGGAGGAGAACGTCGCGGCGCAGGGGCGGCAGATCTTCGAGGCCATCGAGCGCAGCGCCCGGCCGCCCTCCTCGGGGGAGCGCGCGGTGAGCCCGGCCGCCATCGACGCGGCCTTCGCGCGGCTCGCCGGCGCGCGTGATGGGGAGCTCGGCGGCTTCGGGCGGCGGCAGAAGTTCCCCAACGCGCCGCTCCTGCTGGCCGAGCTTCGCTACGTGGAGCGGACCGAGAACGCCGCCGCGCGATCACACCTCGTGCTGACACTGGAGGAGGCGATGCGAGGCGGGATCCGCGATCACCTCGCGGGGACCTTTCATCGCTACGCGGTCGACCGGCGCTGGCACGTGCCGCACTTCGAGAAGACCCTCTACGACAACGCGCAGCTGGCCCAGGTGTACGTGGGGGCGGGGCGCCTCCTCGGCCGCGCGGACTTCGTCGCGGTTGGCCGCGCGATCCTCGACGACCTGATCGCGCAGTGGCAGCAGGAGGACGGCGGCTTCGTGGTCGGCTTCGACGCGGACGACCCGGGCGGGGAGGGCTTCTACTACACGTGGACGCCGGCCGAGCTCGAGGCCGTCCTCGGCGCGGAAGACGCGCGGCGGTTCGCGACCCTCTTCGGTGTGACCGCGGGGGGCGAGCGGCTGCTCGAGGGGCGCAGCGTGCTGCACCGCATCCCGGACGCGCAGGCCGAGGCGCGGCTCGGCATGAGCGGCGCGGAGATCGAGGCGTTCGTCGCCCGCACCGCGCCGCGTCTGCGCCCCGTCCGCGATCGCCGCGCGCCGCCGGCCATCGACGACAAGGAGCTCGCGAGCTGGAACGGGCTCGCCATCATCGCCCTCGCGAACGTGGGGCGCTGGCTCGAGGAGCCGCGCTACGTCCAGGCCGCCCAGCGCGCCGCGCGCTTCGTGATGGAGTGGCTCTTCGAGGACGGCGTGATGCTGCGGGGGCGTCGGCAGGGCGACTCGCTCGGGGAGGGCTTCCTCGACGACCACGCGCTGCCGCTTCTGGGATTGCTGCGGCTGCACGCGGCGGACGGCGATCCGCGCTGGCTCGGGGACGCGCATCGGCTCGGGCGCGCGATCATCGATCGGTTCCACGACGCCGAGCTCGCCACCTTCCACCAGAGCGCGCGCCAGGGAGAGCTCGCTGGGCTCCCGCTCCGGCGCCCGGACCTCGACGACGGCGTGCTGCCCTCGGGCGGGAACGCGGCCGCGCTCGCGCTGGTCGAGCTGGGCGCGATCGCGGGCGATCGGACGATGCACGGGCTCGGCGAGCGGGCGGCCCGCGCGGCGGCCCCGCGCGCGGTCGAGAGCCCCTTCGGGAGCGGCTTCCTCCTCGTCGTGCTCGATCACCTCGTGGGTCAGAGCCGCGAGGCGGTCGTCGCGGGCGACCCCGCCGACCCTCGCACGCGCGCGCTCTGGGCCGAGATCCGCCCGACCACGCCGGCCCGGGTGCTCCCCGTCCGGTTGCCGGCGAGCGGGGCGCCTGATTCGCTGGTGGAGCGCTTCGGCGCGCTGCGGGGCAAGGTCGCGCTCGACGGCGCGCCGACCGCCTACGTCTGCCAGATCGGGAGCTGTGAGCTGCCGACGAGCGATCCGGCCGTCCTGCGGGAGCAGCTGGACGCCGTGGGCATCCCGCGCGCGCTCCGCCGCTGAGGTCGCCACCGTTTGCGCTTTCTGCTAGAGGGCGTGCGTGATTTGGGACATCGACCCGACGCTGATCGGCCCCTACGAGCTCCCGTGGCACGGCCTCTTCGTGCTGCTCGAGGTGGCGGCGCTGATCTACGTGCTCTGGAAGTGGCGCAAAGAGGGCGAGGTCACCTTCAACGACTGGTCGTGGCTCCTCCTCGTCGGCGCCGGCCACCTCTTCTACACGTCGCAGATCGCCGAAGAGACCCCCACCTTCGATCTCGAGATCCGCTACTACGGCCTCTTCTTCGCCATCGGCCTGCTCGGGGCGGCGCGGGCCTTCCCCGTCTACTTCGAGCGCTGGGGCTTCCCCCGAAGTCACGCCGACTCGCTGACCCTGTGGACCCCGATCGGCATGCTGGTCGGCGCCCACCTGGTGCACCTGATCTTCTACGAGACGCACGTCTTCTACAACTCGGAGACGGGCGAGATCCTCTCGGAGCCGCTGCGCATCCTGCAGCTCGGCTCGGGCCTCGCCAGCCACGGCGGCGGCCTCGGCGCCATCCTCGCGGTGCTCTTCTTCGCGCGGAAGAACGGCGTCGATCCGATGAAGTACATGGACCCGTCCATGTGCGCGGCGACCTTCGTGATCCCCTGGGTGCGCGTCGGCAACTTCTTCAACTCCGAGATCGTGGGCCGCGAGTGGGACGGCCCCTGGGCCATCGCCTTCCCGCGCCACGACTGTGGGCACGCGCTCTACGCCGCGCACGGGGCCTGCCCGGAGGCGTACGAGGTGGTCACGCGCCACCCGTCGCAGGTCTACGAGGCCGTGCTCGGCTTCATCATGGTCGGGCTCGCGATCTACCTGCAGCGCAACTGGCGCAACCGGCTGCGCCCGGGCGCCATCCTCTTCATCCTGCTCGGCTACTACTTCACGACCCGCTTCTTCATCGAGTACACGAAGGAGTACCAGACCATCAGCGACGGCTTCCCGTTCACGATGGGGCAGATGCTCAGCGCGCCGATCGTGCTGATCTGTCTGTACATGCTGTTCGTGAGCAAGAAGTCGAACATCCGCACCGCGGTGGGCCCCGAGGAGGCGACCGGCGACGAGCTGCTCCCCCCCGAGGAGCGCGCGGGCGGCGGGGACGCGGGCGGCGACGCGGACGAGGCGGACGAGCCCAAGGCGAAGGCGGCGCCCAAGCGGCGCAAGAAGAAGCGCAAGAAGAGGTCCTGATGGGTCACGGCATCGACGAGAGCCGCGCGTTCGTCCCGGTCCGCATCGCGGTGCTCACCGTGAGCGACACGCGCACCGAAGAGACGGACGAGTCGGGCCGCATCCTCGTCGAGCGCCTCCAGGCCGCCGGCCACGAGCTCGCGGCCAAGCGGATCGTCGCCGACGAGCAGGGCGCGATCGAGGCGCAGCTCCGCGCGTGGATCGCCGACGAGGCGGTCGACGTGGTGCTCGCGACCGGCGGCACCGGGGTGACCGGCCGCGACGTCACGCCCGAGGCGTTCCACGCGGTCTACGAGAAGGAGATACCGGGCTTCGGGGAGCTCTTCCGCTGGCTCAGCTTCGCGAAGATCGGCACGTCGACCATCCAGTCGCGCGCGACCGCGGGCGTCGCCAACGGCACCTACCTCTTCGCCCTGCCGGGCTCGAAGGGGGCGGTGAAAGACGCCTGGGACGAGATCCTGGTGCTGCAGCTCGACGTGCGTCATCGACCGTGCAACTTCGCCGAGCTCCTGCCTCGCCTCCGCGAGCGCTGAGCGAGCCCGCGACCAGGTTTCACCTGCCGGAGCGGTCGGCGGCCTACGGACAGAGCTCGACTCCGAGTCCCGTTGCGTGGCGCAGCGTGGCGCCGCCTCGCGACCGCCTTCGGGGGCTGCCTCCGCGGCCGAGTCCGCGTCTGCCTCTCCGCTTCGTGCCCGCTTCCGCGACCGAGTCCGCGCCCGCATCCGCGCCCGGGTCCGCGACCGAGCCCGCTGCCGCTCCCGCTTCCGCTTCCGCATCCGCGCCTGCATCCGCGCCCGCATCCGCGCCCGAGTCCGCGCCCGAGTCCGCGCCCGAGTCCGCGCCCGAGTCCGCGCCCGAGTCCGCGCCCGAGTCCGCGCCCGCTCCCGCTCCCCGCTCCCGCTCCCGTTCCCACTGCCGCTCCCGCTGCCGTTCCCGTTCCCGCTCCCGTTCCCGCTGCCGTTCCCGTTCCCGCTCCCGTTCCCGTTCCCGTTCCCGTTCCCGTTCCCGTTCCCGTTCCCGTTCCCGTTCCCGCGTCCGTGACAACGACCGTGGCACGGGGTGAGGGGACTCAGGGGAAGCGGACCGGAGCGGGGCAGCGTAGGTTGCGACCGGAACATCGCGTGCGATCCGGGATCCCGCGTCGCGGGCAAGGCTCGGGGCTCTGCTAGGATGGCCGAATGCGACGCGTGACCTTGGCCGTGTGGTTGCTCCTCTCGGGTTGTACCGGGACGCTCGACGGGGAGGGCCGCGACGGGGCGCTGCCGGCCTCGGACGCCGACGTCCCGGCGCGCGACGCCGGGCCGGCGCCGCGTGACGCCGCTCCACCACGCGACGCGGGGCCGGGCTGCACGCCGACCACTTGTGAGGCGGTCGGCGCTCAGTGCGGCAGCGTCGGCGATGGCTGCGGCGGCAGCCTGGCTTGCGGGGACTGCACGGGCGAGGAGGTGTGCGGCGGCGAGGGCGTGGCCAACGTGTGCGGCGTGCCCCCGGCGTGCCCTCCGGCTCCCGCGGGCGCGACGGACGCGCAGCGTCAGGCGTTCGACCGGGTCAACGAGGTGCGCGAGCAGGTCGGCGCGCCGTGCGCGGCCATGATCGCGGAGATCAACCAGGCCGCGCAGTCGCACGCCGACTACGGCGCGATGAACGCCGGCGACCCGTCCTGTCGCTCGAGCGGGCACGATCAGACGGAGGGCTGCCCCGGCTTCACGGGCGCGAGCTTCGGGGCGCGGCTCGGCGCGGCCGGCTACTCGGGTGGGAGCTTCGAGATCGTGCACTTCCTCGGCAACCCGAGGGGCGCCGTCGACGGCTGGCTGGGGACCCTCTGGCACCGGATCCCGCTCGTGCTCCCACAGACCGATCACTACGGCGCCGGGTTCGCGTCGCGCTTCGACGTGATGGACTTCGGCCGCCGCCAGGGCGTGGACCCGGACGGCGTGTGGTTCTACCCGGCCGAAGGCATGACGGTGTCGGGCCGCGGCGGAGACGAGGTGCCCTCACCCCCCGACGCGCCCGCGAGCTGCGGGGCGACCAACTGGGGCACGTTCATCACCATCATGTTCGGCGAGGGCGGGGCGACCGTGGACTCGCACACCCTGACGGGGCCGAGCGGGGAAGAGGAGCACACCTGGGTCACGCCCTCGGACAGCTCCTTCCTCGCCGGGAGCGTGTTCGCCATGGTGCCCTGTCCGCTCTCGAGCGGGAGTCACACGGTCGTCGTGCGCGGCACGCATCGAAGCGGCGCGCCGTTCGATCGGAGCGTCACGTTCCAGGTTCGCTGACAGGTTCGCTGACAGGTTCGCTGACGTCGCACTCCACCACTCGCCCGCGGACCTCGCGGTCCTCGATCCACGCGACGATGTAACGTGCGGTGTCGAGGCGCGCGAGCGCCGCCGCGGTCGTGGACGGGCTCACGCGCACGGGCGGGTGCAGGGCGTCGCCGGCCGCGCTCTGCCGATGGAGCCAGAGGCCGTCCGCGTCGACGTCGAGGAAGGCGCGGGCTCGCTCCGCGAAGGGGTCCGGGGGCGGCTCGCCGGCGGGGATCTCTCGCGCGGCGAGGGGCTCGTCGGCCCGCGGATCCAGCCGCAGGAAGTGAGGCCGCGAGAACTCGAAGGTCGCGATCAGCGAGACCTCGCGGTTGGTGCGCGCCATCGCGTCGATGGCCAGGGTGTCGTGAAGCGCGTGCACGCTCCGGTGCGCGACGTCGGTCGTCAGGAAGACCTCGCTGTCGGCGCTCTCGAGCACG
Organism: Sandaracinaceae bacterium; assembly: GCA_040218145.1. Classification (GTDB taxonomy): domain Bacteria; phylum Myxococcota_A; class Polyangia; order Polyangiales; family Sandaracinaceae; genus JAVJQK01. The sequence goes on from JAVJQK010000085.1 coordinate 27,140, forward strand.
CCGCGACGCCAGAGCACGGCCCACGCGTCGTTCTGCGCCGCGAAGCCGAGGATCTCCGCCGGGTGCTCGTCGCTCGGGGCCCGGTCTCCCAGCCTCGCGCGCACGCGGCCCAGCCCGTCACCCAGCGTGAAGATGTCGAGCCCCGCGTGCCCACCTTCGGCCGTCCACGCGAAGTAGACGCGCCGCGCGGTCGCCATCCGCCGCATGGTCCGCAGCGGCCCCGGCAGGGGCGCGGCGAGCCGGCTGGCGTCGTCGTCGAGCAGCCGCGCGAGGAGGCAGTGCGCCTCCTCCGCGCAGCTCCCGCGCGCGAGCATCAGCGTGCCGCGCTCGCCTCCCTCGAGCGCGAGCAGGGCGCGGGCACCCTCCAGCTCCAGCGCGATCGGCGCGCCGACCGGAGCGGCGTCCGCGTCGAAGGCGCGTCGGGTGGCGCGGCCGGCGTCGTCCATCACCACCGCCGTGCCCTGCTCGTCGACCACCCGGAGGGCGAGCGTGCCGTCGTCGGGCGCGCCCTCGATCCAGGTGGACGGCGCGCGCAGCGCGCACGCAGGGGGCGGCGCTGGGCTCGGGTCGGGCGCGGCCGGCGTGGTCTCCTCCTCTGGCGCGGGCGGGGCCGGAGCCGGGCGAGGCGTGGGCGCTGGCTCTTCGCAGCCGAGCGTCAGCAGCGCCATGACGAACGCGACCCTCATGAAGGGAATCGCCGCCCGTCCATGACGTTTGCGATCGTAGGGTGTGTTGGGCGCGGCGCCGCGTGAGCGGGCGTCGCTCAACGCGCCTGCGCTCGCATCCACGCGAGCACCGCCGGGGTGAAGTCGCTCGTCACCGGAGGGATGTGCCCGCCGCCCACGATCGTCCACAGGCCCGCGTTCGCGCTGCAGCCGCTCTCGTAGGTGGTGACGGTGGTCTCGGCGCCGTCCACGGAGCTGTCGAGGTCGAGGTCCTCGCCCGAGGCGGCCATCGCGGTGTCGCAGCCGTTGCGGGTCGCCCAGCGCTCCACCACCTCGGGCGCCGACGGGTAGCCCTCGCCGATGCTGCCGCCGTCGTAGGCGATGGTCGGGTCCATGTCGCCGTGGATCTGGAGCACGGCGACGGGGTTCTCGGGCACGCACGCGTCGGGCTCGAGGTAGTCCGAGCCCGCGAGGCTGACGATGCCGGAGATCCGATCGGACAGCTCGCAGGCCATGCGGTAGCTCATGAAGCCGCCGTTGCTGTGCCCCATGAAGTACACGTCCGAGACGGGCACGAGCGACTCGAGCTGGTCGAGGAGACCCGTCAGGTAGGCGACGTCGTCGACGCCCGTCGAGGCGAAGTCGCAGCAGGCCGGGGTCGCGTTCCAGAAGCGCCGGCCGCCGGAGTCCACGGTGCCGTCGGGCGTGATCAGGTAGAAGCCCTCGGTGCGCGCGAGCCGCTCGAGCCGGAAGTAGGTCGACTGCGCGTCGCCGCTCGCGCCGTAGCCGTGCAGCAGGATGATGACCGGCAGGGGCGTCTCCCCGTCGTGCGCGCTGGGGAGGAAGTAGGCGGCGGGGCGCTCGTCGGGGCCGAGGGTCTCGGGGAAGACGGGCCCCGCGTCCTCGCTCGGCCCGGCGTCGCTCGGGCTCGCGGCGTCCCCGGGGGTCGGGCCGGCGTCGTCGGGCGACGTGCCCCCGTCGCATCCGGAGAGCGCGAAGCAGCCGGCCAGGAGGAGGACGAAGAGGAGGGCGAAGGAGAGGGGGCGGGTCATCGCGGGGGAGCATGCAACAGGCGGCGTGCGTGTGCATTCGTCAGGGCGTACACCGGCCGCATGTCCGAGTCCCTCTGGCTCCGCGAAGCCCCCGCCGCGCGCTGGCCCGACGCCGAATCGGGGAGCTGCGAGCTGCTGGTGATCGGGGCGGGGCTCGCGGGCGCGAGCGCGGCGCTTCACGCGCGAGCGCGCGGGGTGGACGCGCTGGTCATCGAGCGCGACGCGCCCGGCCGCGGCGCCTCGGGGCGCAACGCGGGTTTCGTGCTCGCCGCGCACGTCTTCGAGTACCCCGACATCCGCGCGCGCATCGGCGCGGACGCCGCGCGCGATCTGATGACGCTGAGCCGGCGCAACCACGCTCGCCTGAAGGAGCGCTTCGCGGCGGCGGCGGAGCACGCGCCCTCTGGCTCCGCGATGCTGTCGATGGAGGGCGACGAGGCGGAGGCCCGCGTGCTGGAGGAGGCCGCGGAGCTCTTGCGCGAGGACGGCGCGCGCTGCCACTTCACGGCGCCGCATCCCGCGCTGCGGGGCTTCGCGTCGCAGCTCGTGCTGCCGGACGACGCGCAGCTCCACCCGGGGAAGCTGGTCCGGGCGATGAGCGCCGGGATCGAGCGCGGCGTACGCGGGCACGTCGACGCGCTCGAGGGGGGCGTGGCGCGGATCGGAGACGCCGAGATCCGCTTCGAGCGCGCGCTGATCTGCACCAACGCGCACGCCGCGCAGCTCGTGCCCGCGCTCGGAGGCGTCGTCACCGGGCAGCGCGCCCAGATGCTCGCCACCGCGCCCGTCACGCCCACCCTGCAGATGCCGATGTACGCGAACTGGGGCTACGACTACTTCCGCCAGCGCCCCGACGGCGTCGTGCTGATGGGCGGTCGGCGTCATCTCTTCCGGGAGAGCGAAGCCACCGACTCGCTCGCGCCCACCGAGGAGGTCCAGGCCTCGCTCGAGCGCTACGTCGCCACACACATGCCCTTCGCGGCCGGCGCGCCCATCACCGATCGCTGGGCCGGCACGATGGGATTCTCCCCGGACGAGCTCCCCCTGCTCGGCCGCGCGCCCGGGATGGCCCCGGAGGTGCACGTGCTCGCGGGCTTCACCGGGCACGGCCTCGGCCTCGCGACCGCGCTCGCCGAGCTCGCGGTGGACGTGATCACGGGCCACGCGTCCGCGGAGGACGCGCGCATGGCGCGCCACTTCGACGCGGCTCGCTTCTCCGCCTGATCAGGCCGCGGCCTTCTCGGCCGACGCCGCGCGGGCGGCCTTGCGCGCACGTCGCGCCTCGGCCCGGGCGCGGTCTTCGGCCTCCTGCGGGGTCCCCGCGTACGGCTCGCGCGTGCCCATGAGGAGGTCGAACCACGGCTTGGTCACGCACCAGTTCGCGTCCTGGTTGCGCGCCATGTGGTGGTCGTAGTGCCAGGGGAGGTGCTCGCGCGCCCACTCGGGGTCGAGGTGCGCCCGCTTGTGCTTCGAGTAGTAGTTCCACGCCGAGTAGACGACCGTGCCCGTGAAGAAGGGCGCCACGGGGAAGAGCGGCAGGTGCAGCGCGGCCATGCCCAACACGGCCGCCGCCTCCTTGCCCTGCGCGTGCCAGCCGAACACCGAGCGCTCGTAGTCGGGGTCGTGGAAGCCCTTCGTCTTCGCCGCCCGGTGGTGCTCGATCCAGTGGAAGCTCCAGAAGCTCTCCCGCTTTCGCCCCGAGCCGTGCAGCACGTACTTGTGGATCAACCACTCACTCGCGTTCGCGTAGGCCAATCCCAACGGAATCCCTAGCATTTTCGCCTCCTCAGGAAGAATGACCGGACAGTCACTTTATTCTTAGCAGAATGTAGCCCCGTGTCCACAGACGACGAGACCCCCACGCAGGTGGCGCCCGAGCGGCTCCCCCCGGAGCGGCCCGGGCAGCCCGGTGGCAAACGAGACCGAAACCGCAGGCGGCGCATCGAGCAGCTGCGGCAGGCGGGGCTCACGCTCTTCCTCGAGCGCGGCGTCGACAGCGTCACCATCGACGACATCGCGTCGGCGGCGGGCACCGCGAAGGGCAACTTCTATCGCTACTTCACCGACAAGGTGGATCTCGTCTCCGCGATCGTCGAGCCCATGGCGAGCGCGGTGCGAGACGCCTTCGACCACTGCGAGGAGGGGCTCGAGGAGGCGCACGACGACCCGTCCCTCTTCGCCGCCTACAACCGCCTCGCGTTCGGCCTGATCCCCGTGGCGGTTCAGCACCCGGACGCCGTGCGGCTCTACCTCCAGGAGAGCCGCGCGCCGGCCGCGGGAGCGCGCAAGCCGATCCGCGACCTGGCCGATGTCATCCGCGCGCGCGCGGTCGACCTGACGCAGTTCGCCGTCGACCATGATCTGCTCCGCATCCCGGACCCGCGCATCTCCGCGCTGGCGGTGGTCGGCGCGGTCGAGCAGCTCACCTGGTCGGTCCTCGGCGAGGGGCTCGACACGCCTCCCGATCAGATCGCGGGTACCCTCATCTCACTCGTCCTCAGCGGTATCCGGAGCTGACGCGCGCCATGCTCGACCTTCCACGCCTCTCGCGCATCCGCCTCTCGGCCCGGCCTCGTGGCCAGCGCGTCGTCGCGCTCGCGCTCCTCGGGCCCAACTACGAGCTGCCGCCGCGCGTGCGCATCGACCTCGAGGGCGCCCACCACGTCCCCGACGAGCCGGTCATCTTCGCGATGAACCACACCGATCGGTTCAACTACTGGCCCTTCCAGTACGCGTGGTGGCGCAGGCACGGCCGCTTCACCGCGACGTGGGTGAAGGGGAAGTACTACGAGAACGAGTGGGTCGGCCGCTTCATGGAGATGACCAACAACATCCCCACGGTCTCGCGCGGCTACCTCATCACGAAGGACTTCCTCGCCACGCTCGGCCGTCGGCCCGCCAACGAGGAGTACGCGGCGCTGCGCGCGCTGATCAACGCGGCCGCGCAGGGGGAAGAGGCGGAGCCCGACGCGGTCATCCCGCGCGAGCTCCTCGAGACGCCGCGTGACATGCTCGGCCGGCGCTTCGAGCCGTCTCGCGAGCCCTACGCGGTCGCGCTCGACGAGCTCTTCCGCGCCATGATGCGCCAGTTCACCGCGCTCAACCGCGAGGCCGCGGACCTCGGGCTCGACATCCTGATCTTCCCGCAGGGCACGCGGTCCATCCGCCTCTCCCGCGGGCGCGTGGGCCTGTCGCAGATCGCGATGCACCTCGAGCGTCCGGTCGTGCCCGTGGGCTGCAGCGGCAGCGACCTCGTCTACCCGGGCAGCCTCCCCGTCGCCCGCCCCGGGCGCATCACCTACCGCTTCGGCGAGGCCATCCACCCGCGGGACGCGAAGGCCTGGGTCGACCGCGCCGAGTTCGAGCCCTTCACGCCGGAGGCGGAGCGCGAGCACCAGGCTTCGTTCCAGACCTACGTGGACGACGTCATGGATCGCATCGAGCCGCTCGTGGACGCCCGCTATCGTTTCTCCGAGGACGGGGAGAGCGAGGGCGTGGAAGGGACGCGCAGGTTCGTATGAAGCGGCTCTGGGGGGTGGGGATCTTGGTCTGCGCCGGGGGGTGTGGGTTGACGCTCGATCTGTTGCCCCCCGATCCCGACGGCGGCGTGGGCGGTATGGATGCGCGGGTGTCGCGCGACGGTGGGGGGCGCGACGCGAGGGTCGCCGAGGACGCCGCGATGGACGCCGCCTCGCTCGACGCCGCGCCGGACGCCTCGCGCGACGCCGACGTCGTCACCCCGGACGCCGACGTCCTGCCGGCCGACGGCGGTCCGACGCCCGACTGCGCCGAGACGTGCCCCGACTCGCACGTCTGCGACTTCGGCCTCGGGCGCTGCTTCGGAGACGCGGTGTGTCTCGAGCGGCCGGCGGGGTGCCCCGACCGCTTCGCGCCGGTCTGCGGCTGCGACCGCAACACCTACTCGAACGCGTGCGAGGCGCGCGCGGCCGGCACCAGCGTCGCGTCCGAGGGGGAGTGCCCGGACTTCGTGCGCGCCGGGGAGTGCGCGATGACGCCGCCGCCGCAGACCGAGCCGGGGTGTCTCCCCTGCTTCGACGACCGGGACTGCACCCCCGCCGCGCCGCAGTGCGTCGCCTCGGTGTGTGCGCCCGGCGGCAGCGGGTTCTGTCGCTTCGAGGGCGGCCCGCGCGATTGCTACTACGACTACGAGTGCCCCGACACCGAGCGTTGCCGTGGGCCCGAGGTCACGGGGTGCCCGCCAGCCTTGGTGACGCAGGGGAGCTGCGGTTGATCCACAGGCTCGCCGCCCTGCTCTGCGCGGCCGGCTGCCTGTGGCCCGACGGCGCGCATGCGCTCGGGCGCTACTGCGAGCGCGTCGACGATCGCTGCTGGGACTGCGCCGACGTGGCCTTCGGGTTCGCGATCCCGTGCGACGACGATCCGTGCGCGCCGAGCGAGGTGTGCGTGCAGCGCGACGGCGCCCCGGAGTGCCACGTCACCACGCGCCTCTGCTGCAGCGAGGCGTGCGCCCAGCCGCCCGGGTGCGAGGGCGCGGCGACGGCGTGCGGCGGAGACAGCCCGGGCCGCCCCGACCAGTGCACGTTCCTGAACGACTGCCCCGATCCGTTCCCCAGCGACGCGGGCGTGAACGGGGACGACGCGGGCCCGCCCGTGTCGCAGGACGGCGGCGCGCCCCCGCGAGACGCGGGCGTGTTCTTCGACGCCGCGCCGCCCTCGAGGCCGCCCTCGTTCCGAGGCGGCGGCGGCTGCGTTTGCGCGGCCGCTCCCGGTGCGCCCGGAAGAGGGGTCTGGTGGTTGGTCAGTTTCGCTTGCGTCCACGCGTTTGCGCGAAGGCGGCGAGGCCGGGGACGTGCTGGCCGAGGAACGCGCCCAGCTTGCCGTGCGCGGTGAAGACGTACTCGCGCTTGCGGGCGTGGACGGCGTCGAGCATCACGCGCGCCGCCGCGTCGGCGGACCACATCAGCTTCTGGGGCCGCGGATCGTCGCGCTCCGGGTGGTGCACGCCTTCGTTGTCCACCTGCGCGATCTCGCTCTCCACGAAGCCCGGGTGGAGCAGCGTGCAGCTCACCCCGCTCCCGGCGAGCTCGATGTGGAGTGACTGCGCCAGCCCGCGGACGGCGAACTTGCTCGCGACATAGGCGCCGTTCTTGGCCAGCGGCACGAACGCGGCCACCGACCCGACGAAGGCGACGCGGCCGCGGGCGGCGCGCAGGTGCGGCAGCGCGTGCTTGGCCGTCATCGCCGCGCCCACCACGTTCACGTCGAGCTGGCGCCGTAGATCGTCCGCGCTGAGCGCCTCGACCTTGCCCACGACGCCATAGCCCGCGTTCGCGATCGCGACGTCGAGGGTGCCCAGCTCACGGGCCACGCGATCGGCGGCGTCCTTCACCTGCGGCTCCTCGGTCACGTCGCACGGGACGGCGAGCCCGCGCCGCCCGAGCGCGGTCACCTCCGCGGCGACCGCCTCGAGCTTGTCCGCGCGTCGGCCCGACACCGCCACGTCGGCGCCCCGCCGCGCCAGCTCGAGCGCGAGCGCCCGACCGATCCCGCTACCGCCGCCCGTGACCCAGGCGGCCTGCCCCTCGAAGCGTCTGGCCATGCGCTCGGAGTAGCACGTCAGCCGCGCTCGCGTCCGCCCTGGCACCGCAGGCAGAAGGGCGACTCGGGGCGGGCCCGGAGGCGTCGGTAGCCGATCGGCTCGTCGCAGCTGCGACAGTCTCCGTACTCGCCGCTCTCCATCGCCGCGAGCGCCACCCGGACCTGGCCCATGCGGAGTTGCTGCTTCTCCTTGCTCGCCTCGGCCATCTTCTGCTGCTGGATGGCGTCGATGCGCGAGACCCGTCCGATCGGCTGATCGAGGTCGACCACCTTCGCGCCCTCGGCCGCGCTCTTCAGCGAGGCGGTCAGCTCCACCTCGAGCGCCTCGAGCGCGGCCCGGAGCTCGTCGATCTGCGTCTCGGTCAGCTCGTCGTCCATGCCGCGAGGATAACCGGTCACGTTCCGGGGCGTCGGCGCCACGCACTGTCGGTGGGGCGGGCGTCGAATCGATTCCGGATGGCAGCGGCGTGCTCTTCCGAGCAGCAGATGCGTTTCATCTCGGCCGATTTCCGGGGAAAAACGCGTCTGGAGCGTCGCGTGCTGCGGTCTTTACCAAAGCCTGACCTGGGTTTCCGTGGTCTGGGTGTCTGTCGACCCGAGGAGGTTCTCTCATGAGATCACGCATGCGATTCGGACGAGCGGCGCGAAAGCGTCTGGGGGTGGCGGCTGGCGCGGTGGTGCTGGCCTTCGGGGCGATTGTCCTGGCGCGCGCGCCGTCGGCGGCCAGAGCGCCCGACGAGGCGCCGCCGGACGGAGCGGACCCCGATGGAGCGAGCAGGGTGACGGCGGAGGGATCCCATCGGATCTCCATCGTCACGCCCGAGATGAGCGGGTTCCTGGCCCTCACGCAGGGCGCCGTCCTGGCGCACGGGACCCGCGAGCTCTTCGCGGAGCTCCGGCTCGAGGCGACGGACGAGGGCGGCGTCACGGCGCGGCGGCCGGTGGCCCTCGCGGTGGTGCTCGACACGAGCGGCTCGATGATGGGGGAGAAGATCGCCGAGGCGCGCCGCGCCGTGCACGCGCTGGCCGAGTCGATGCGGCCGGAGGATCGGCTGGCCATCGTGACCTACGACCACGGCGCGCGGCTCGTGCAGCCCCTCGCGCCCATCGCCGAGGTGCGGCGCACGCTCTCGGCCCGGGTCAACGAGATCTACGCGAGCGGCGGCACCAACATCCCGGCCGGCCTCCAGCTCGGCTCGACCGCGCTCTCCGACGCGCCGACGAACATGACGCACCGGCTGGTGCTCATCAGCGACGGGCTCGACGGCTCGGGCCAGCCGCTCGGCTCGGTGCAGGCGCAGATCGCGGGGCGCGCCAACGGCGGCGTGACCACGAGCGCGCTGGGCGTCGGCATCGACTACGACGAGCGCTGGCTGACCACGGTCGCGGACGCCGGGCGCGGCAACTACGAGTTCCTCGCCGACGGGGGCGCGCTCGGCGGCTTCCTGCACCGGGAGCTCGAGCAGGCCTCCACCACCGTCGCGGACGCGGCGTCGGTGGACCTGCAGCTGCCGCCCGGCTGGCGCGTCACCCACGCCTACGGCGGCAGCTTCGAGCAGGGCCGCGTCCCGCTCGGGGCCCTGTTCGCGGGGGAACGTCGCCGCGTGACGCTGCGTATGGAGATCGACGCCGGCGCCGCGGGGGAGGTCCGCGCGGTCGGCGCGAGGCTCGCATTCCGGTCCGCGATTCATGGATCAGATCGGAACCTGGACCTCGGACGTCTGTCGGTCAGCACGGTGAACGAGGAGGGGCACGTGGCAGATTCGAGAGACGTGGCGCTGCACGCGGAGGCGATCGCCCAGCACGTGGACGCGCGGCAGGCGCAGGCCATCGAGGCGTGGCGTGAGGGGCGGGCGGCCGAGGCGCGCGAGATCGCGGCCGACAACCTGGCGACGCTCGAGCAGTGGCAGCGCGCGGCCCCCGCGGCCGCGCCTGCGCTGAGGACGCGCGCCGCCGCGGCCAGCCGCGACATGGACAACTTCCAGCTGGACGCGCGATCGGCGGGCGGCCGGGCCTACGGGCTCGAGTCGAACGCCCGCCGCCGCTCCAGGGCGCAGGCGTACTGATGCGCGGGCGCGCGTGGTTCTTCGTCGGAGGCATGGCGCTCGCGCTGGGCCTCCTCGGGCAGCTCGACCAGCTCGGCCCCGTCGGCGCGGCGGCGATCACCGTCGGCTCGTCGGTGATCCTCGCGCTGCTCGCGCACGGCGGCACCAGCCTCGCCACGGAGGCGGTGGCGTTCGGCGCGAGCGGGGCGCTCGCCTACGAGGCGGTGCGGCCCTACCTGCCGCTCGTCGCGATGGGGCTCCTGCTCGCGGCGATCTTCGGCACGCGCGCCATGCGCTCGCGCTCTTGGCGAGAGCTCGCCTTCCACGTCTCGTTCGCCTTCGCGGGCGGCGCGGCGGCGAGCTGGGTGGTGCGCGCGAACGCCGGGCTCGAGACCACCCTTTGGATGGTCGCGCTCGCGGTGGCGTCGCTGCTGGCCTCGCTGCCCTGGCTCGTGCCCAGCGACGCGCCCCGCACCTTCGCGCTCCGCCGGCTCGCGGCGCGGGCGCGCGGGGCCTCGCGCTTCACGCTCCTGCGCGCCGTCGTGGCCCATCGGCGGCTCGCCGAGGCCGACGTGCCGGAGAAGATGCGGCGCCGGCTCGACCGCGCGTTCGACGACGTCATCCACCGCTGCGAGCGCCGGCTCGACGCGCGAGGTGAGCGCGCGCAGCTCGACGTGCGGAGCTCCGTCGTGCAGCTCGTCCGCGTGGCGAGGCTCGCGGCCACCCGCGACGCCCTCCTCGAGGATCTCGACACCCCCGCCCACCGCGTGGCCGCCGAGTCGGACACCCTCGAAGCCGAGGTGCTCGCGCTGGGCGAGGTCAGCTAGAGAACGCTCGCGTTCTCGAGCCTGTCTGCCCCTTGCCCTTGCCCCTGCCCCTGCCCGCGTAGCATCGGTCGCAGCTCTCGAGGAGCGCGAGCGGGCGTGGAGAAGGCTTGCGATACAGCGAGCCATCACGGGCCCCGATTCCGGGCTCACCGTGGCCCAGAATTCGCGGGCACGGGCACGGGTGAGGCGCCTCAGCAGCCTGCCGGCTCTCAGGGTGCGACGCAGCCGGGCGTGGTGGCCTCGTAGAGGTAGACCGGCGCGCCTTCGCCCTCGCTCGCCGTGACGTACGCGCGACCGTCCGCCCGCCACGCGATCGCCTCTCCCTGTCGCTCCATGCGCGCCGGGACGGGCACGGGCGGGCGGCCGAGCGCGTCGGCCCAGGGCTCGCCCTCTGTTCTGGGGAAGAGGTGCACGCGGTTGTAGCTGCGGACGAGGAGCGCGCCGCCAGGGGACAGGTCCATCGCGGTCACGTTTCGCGAGCCGGGCACGTCGGGGCCGCCGACGTCCAGGGTGGTCAGCGCCTCGAGCACGTCCGGCGGTGACGGGCTCGCTCGAAACAGCACCGACGGGCCCACGTCCTCCTTGGTGAGCAGCAGCAGGCTCCCGTCCGCCTCCACCGCGAGCGCCTCGCAGTCGTGCGCGGTCTCCGGGTAGCGCAGCGTCAGGGTGTCCACGCCGACCTCCAGGTCGCCCCGTGGCGGGTCGTCGGGCTCGGGGAAGCGGTAGACCGCGATCGCGTCGCGCGGCGTGCCCCTCCCGTCGCGCGCCGCGTTGTCGCCCACGTCCCCCACGTGCACCCAGGGCTCGCCGTCCGGGCCGGGGCCCACCGCGATGTCCTCGTAGTCGACGTGCGCCGCGCCCGTCAGCGCGATCCGACCCACCACGGAGGCGCTCGCGTCGAGCACGTAGACGCGCGCCACGTCGCCGCTGTCGTTGTGGGCGTAGAACAGCCCCGGGTGACGTCGGCTCGCGGCCAGCCCGCTCAGCTCCGTGAGGCTGGGGTCGTCGATCCGGCCCAGCTCCGTCGGCCCCTCGAACGCGTGGCAGGGCCCGCCGGCCCCCGCGTCCTCCATGGAGGCGCCGTCGACGATGGCCGCCGCGTCCGGGGCCGAGGCGTCCGGCTCGGATCCGCCACCGTCGCATCCGAAGCACAGCGCAGCCGCCAGCGCGATCCTCGCCCGCATCCTGCCAGCCTAGTACCTCGCCTGACCCGGCGTGTACCTCGAATGTCCTTCCGTGTACGTCGAGTGTAGGCGGGCCGACCTGCGACGCGAATCACACGGGGGAGGCGAAATGGCACGGGGACTGCTCTACCGTCGGGCTGGGAGGTCGGCTTGAACGACGCGATGGAGCTGTTGGTCGGGTTGATGGTCTGCGTGCTGCCGCTCGCGGTGGTGGGCGGAATCATCGCCCTCGTGGTCCGCGCCCTGGGCCAGGGCCGCGACGGAGGGCGCCTCGACGCGCTCGAGATGGACGTCGCGCAGCTGCGTGGTGAAAACCGCACACTCCTGCATCGGCTGTCGCAGCTCGAGGCCAAGCTCGCCGACTCCGCGCAGCCGGCCAGGTCGCCGAGCGCGCAGCAGGCCGAGCCGACGCCCGCGCTCGCCGAGGAGGAGGCGGTCGCGTCGACGCCGATCGAGGAGCCGGCCGAAGAGCCGACGGAAGAACAGGCCGAGGAGCAGGCCGAGGAACAGGAGCAGGCCGAGGCGTCGCCCGCGGCGGCTCCGATCGTGCTCGGCGTCGAGAACCCGCCCGCGCACATCGTGGCCGCGCGCTCGGCGGGCGAAGCGGCGTCCCTCACGCCGCCCGCGATCCAGCCCGCGCCCGCAACCGAGCCGGGCCCTCGCGTCGACGCGCCCCCCGCCGCGACCCAGCCCGCGCCGCAGCCGATCCCTGCGCCGGCCCCGCCCGCGAAGATCGACTGGGAGCAGTGGATCGGCGTCCGCGGCGCCGCGGCCTTCGGCGCGTCCATCCTCGTGCTCGCCGGCGTCTTCTTCTTCGAGTACTCCATCGAGCACGGGTGGATCACGCCCGCGATGCGCGTCATCGCCGGCACGCTGGTCGGCCTCGGCTGCCTCGTCGCCGCGGAGCTCCGGCTCCGCAAGACGCACACCGTGCTCGCCAACTGGCTCGGGGGCGCGGGCATCGCGATCCTCTACGTCGCCTTCTGGGCCGGCAACGCGCTGTACCATCTCTATCCCGTCTGGGCCGCGTCGATCATGCTGATCGCGGTCACCGGCGCCTGCGTGACGCTCGCGGTCAAGCGCGACGCGCCCGCCATCGCCGCGCTCGGCCTCCTCGGCGGCTTCGCCACCCCGCTCGCGCTCAGCACCGGGAGCGACCGACCCTACGCGCTCTTCAGCTACCTGCTCCTGCTCGACGGCGCGATGCTCTGGGTGGCCTACAAGCGGCGCTGGGCGTGGATGGCCATCCTCTGCCTGATCGCGACCGCCTTCTATCAGCAGGGCTGGCTGCTCGCGCGCCTCGACGAGCCGCGCGTGATCCTCGGCGTCGCCCTGGTCGCCGTCTTCGCCGCCCTCTTCGCCGCGCTGCCCACCCAGAAGGAGGGCGAGAGCGAGCAGGGTGAGCGGCTGCTCTGGAAGCTCGCCCGGAGCGCGGGCGTGCTCATCCCGCTGCTCTTCACCATGCCGCTGGCCGTCCGCGGCGACCTCGGCGACACCTACTGGCCGACCGCGGTGCAGCTCGTGTTGCTCACCGCGGCGGCCTGCTGGGTCGGCCGACGCCACGGCAGCTTCTTCCTCCCCGCGGGCGCCGCGCTGCTCTCGCTCGGGACCCTGCTCGGGTGGGGCGTCGCGCACGTGCCCGAGACGCCGCTCGAGGTCTGGAAGCTCGCCGGCCTCGCGCTCGCGGTCGGCGCGGTCTTCCACGTCAACGCGGAGCTCCGACGGGACGCGGCCCCCGGCTGGGTGCCGGCCGCGACCTTCCACATCGGCGGGCTCGTCGTGCTCGCGCTCAGCGCGGCCTGGGTCGACGACGCCGGGCCCTGGCCCTGGCTCGCCATCTGGGGCGCGCTCAGCGTGTTCGTCGCGCGCCTCGCCCACCGGGGGGAGCGGGCCAAGCTCCAGCTCGCGTCGGCCGTGCTCGGCGCGGTCGGTCTCGGCAGCGCGCTCGCGGCGCAGGCGGGGCGCGACGGGCAGCCCGACGCCGCGCTCTACCTCGGCTTGCTCGCGGGCGCGGCCCTGCTGATGCAGCTCGGCGGGCTCTTCCGCCGGGCCCCCGAGGCGCGCGCGATGGGCGACCACGCCGCGGCCGCGTTCGCGCTCCTCGGCCTGGCCTTCGTGCCCGCGCTCGCCTGGCGCGAGGTCGCGGGGCAACACCTGTTCCTGTATCTCGCGACGGGCGCGCTCGCGCTCCTCGCGCTGCTCGTCGCGGCGCGCCGTGCGAGCGGGCTCTGGATGATCGCGACGCTCGTGGTCACCGCGCTCGCGCACCAGTCGTGGCTCGCGTCCCAGACGGGGCCGGTCGATCTCGTGGGCATGGGCGTCTTCGCCGCGCTCTTCGCGCTCGCGCCGGTCTTCGCGCCCCGCGCGCTGCGGGAGCAGGCCTGGGCGTGGCGCACGGCCGCGCTCGCGGGCCCGCTCTACCTGATCGGGCTGCGGCACGCGTGGCTCGAGGTGCTCGGCCCGAGCGCGATCGGCCTACTCGCCCTCGGCCTCGCGGCGCTCTCCATCGGCGCGGCGACGGCGGTGCGCGCGCGCGGCCCCGAGGCGAAGGGCGCGCGTCGCGTGGCGATGGTCTGGCTCACCGCGAGCGCGGCGGGCTTCGTCACGCTCGCCATCCCGCTCCAGCTCTCGAACGAGTGGATCACGGTCGGCTGGGCCCTCGAGGCGCTCGCGCTGACCGCGCTCTGGCGCCGCTTCGACCACACCGGCCTGAAGTACCTCGCGCTCGGCCTCGGCTCGGCGGTGATGGTGCGGCTGCTGATGAACCCCTACGTGCTCGACTACCACCCGAAGAGCGCGCTGCCCGTGCTCGGCTGGCTGACCTACACGTACCTGGTCCCGGCCGTCTGCCTGCTCGGCGTGTGGTTCCTGCTGCGCACCGAGGAGGTCTCGCGGCGGCGCACCTGGGAGCGCTCCATCCTGGGCGAGAAGCTCCCCTTGCTCGCCAACTACGCCGCGACCGGCGCGCTCCTGCTCGTGTTCGCCTGGATCAACCTGACGATCTTCGAGTACTTCGCGCCCGGCAGCGAGCTGGTGATCCCCTTCGATCGCCTGCCCGCGCGGGACCTCACGCTCTCGATCGCGTGGGCCCTCTACGCGCTCGTCCTGCTCGCGCTCGGCATGTGGCGGCAGAGCACCGCGCTCCGCGTGACGAGCCTCGCGCTCATCCTGGGCACGAGCGGCAAGGTCTTCCTCTACGACCTCGCCCACCTCGGGGACCTCTACCGCGTGGCGTCCCTCGCCGGGCTCGCCATCTCCCTGATCGTCATCTCGCTCGCCTACCAGCGTTTCGTCTTTCGTCGCCAGACCCCCGAGGAGGCCCGATGAGGTCCGCCCTTTCCGCGTTGCTGTGTCTGCTCTCGTTTCCCCTGAGCGCGTCCGCGCAGTCGCCGCACGACCCGGCGCGCCTCTTCCCGCGTGAGGCGCCCGTGCAGGCGAGCGCCAACCGGCCGATGCGCCTGCCGCTGCCGGCCGAGGTGCTGACCGCGACGCAGGGGGACCTCAGCGACCTGAGGCTCCACGACGCGTCCGGGTTCGACGTCCCGTATCTCATCGACAGCGGCGCGCGACCGGAGCCGCACCCGACGAGCTTCGACGTCGAGCCCCTGTCGATCACGCGCCGCGTGGTGCGAGGCGACTCGCTGATCGCGCAGTGGGAGGAGGTGCTCGAGGTGGCGGTGCCCGGCGACGCGCCGCCCGAGGGCCGCTGGCGGCTCTGGATCGACTCGGGCGCGGCCGACTTCGTTCGCGCGATCACGGTGACGCGCCTGGACGAGGACGCGCGCGTCGAGCTGGCGCAGGCCACGGTCTTCCGGCTGCCCGAGCCGGTGCGCGAGCGGCTCTTCGTGGACCTGCCCGCCGACGCGATGCGGGCCGGCGCGCGCCTCGAGGTGCGGCTGTCGGGGGAGGGCGGCTACATCGAGCCGACGCTCCGCTTCACCGCGCACCGAGGCGCCACCGCGCCGCCCGTGCATCGCATCCCGCTGACCGAGATGGGCGTGCGCACGACCGGGGGCTCCACCTTCGTCGAGCTGGCGCGCCCCGCGGGCCTCGTGCCCGACCGGATCGTGCTGCGCACCGACACGGGCAGCTTCCATCGCCGCGTGCGCGTCTACGACGTGCAGCAGGGGCGCGCGCCGGTGGAGATCGCGGCCACCGACGTCTTCCGCGTGCGGGAGATCGCGGGGGCCGAGCAGCTCGAGATCGATCTGCGGCGCGCGCGCGGCGAGCGGCTCCGGCTCGAGATCGTCGACGGCGACAGCCCCCCGCTGAGCGGGCTCTCCGTCACGGCCGAGGTGCGGGCCCCCGCGCTCATCTTCGATCCGCTCGCCTCCGAGCTCTGGCTGCGCTTCGGCGGCGGTCGGGCGCGCGCGCCGAGCTACGATCTGCAGCGCCTGAGCGGCACGCGGCTGGGCGCGCAGCTCCTCGACGCCGCCGACGGCCTGCCCGTGGCGACCCTGGGCGAGATCCGGGACAACCCCCGCTTCGACGACGGCCCGGCCCTCGCGTTCGCGATGCGCCCCGGTCGCGCGCCGGACGTCGCCACCTTCACGCACGTCGCGCCGGTGGAGGTGCGCGGCGCGCGCGAGGGGCTCAGCCGCCTGCGCCTGCCGCCCAGCGTGCTCGCCGCGGCGCGGGAGGATCTCGCGGACCTCCGGGTGATCGACGCCGAGGGGCGGCAGTGGCCCTACGTCCGCTCGCCCACCGACAGCGTCGACCTGGTGGACGCCGAGATCCGGCGGGCCGCCGAGGACGATCGGAGCTCGCACTACACGATCCTCCCGCCCGCCGCGCCGGCTCGCGTCGACGCGATCGTGCTCCACACCGACGCGCCGTACCTCGCGCGCGACTACGTGCTGTGGGCGGTGCGCGACGGGGAAGAGCGCTTCGTGGTGGAGCGCGGGCACCTCGAGCGCGCCCCGAACGACGCGGCGCCGCTGCGGCTCGCGCTGCCCACCACGCGCGCCGACCGGTTCGAGCTCGAGATCATCGACGGCAGCGACGCCCCGATCACGCTCGACCGCGTCTCGCTCTCGCTGCCCAGCCCGACCCTCTTCCTCGCCGCGCCCGACGGCGACTACCGCCTGCTCGCGGGCGACGCGCGCGCGGAGCCGCCGGTCTACGAGATCGCGGAGGCGACCGATCTGCTGCTCGCGGTCCGGGCCGCGGACGCCGAGGTCGGCGCCGCGCGCGCCAACGCGGCCCACGTGGTGCCCGCGTGGTGGGAGGGGGCCGACGCGCACACGTGGATCCTGTGGGCGGTGCTCCTGCTGGCGGTCGTCGTGCTCGGGTTTTTGACCCTCCGCCTGGCGGGGGCGGCCGACGCCGACGCGCCCCCTGCCGCCAGCTCGGGCACCCCGGCCGACGCGGAGCCGGAGGCGGCGGGCGAAGACGAAGAGGCAGGTGACGAAGCGGGAGGCGACGAGCCGCCCCCGTCCGCGCCCGGAGGGGGCGGAGACGGGCCCGCGTCGTTCTGAGGGCGTAACATCCGCCGCGCGGCGCACTACGTAGCGGGCATGTGGCGGGCGGAATGACCGAAGCCTTCGTTGATGCGGGACCCAGAATCGGGGATGCTCCTCGGCGAATGGCCGTCGCCGCCGAAGACGTGGAGCTGGTCGTCTCGCTCGCGCGAGGGGACCGCGAGGCCCTGGGCGAGCTGTACGACCGCCACGGCGCCCCCATGCTCGCGCTGGGCATGAAGCTCCTGCGCGACCGGGGCGAGGCGCAGGAGATCCTCCACGACGTCTTCCTCGAGGCGTGGAAGCACGCCGGCGACTACGACCCTTCGCGCGGCGCGGTCCGGACCTGGCTGATGCTGCGCATGCGCTCCCGCTGCCTCGACCGGATCAAGTCGGCGGCCCGGAGCCGGACCTCCTCGGCCGGCGAGCAGCTCGAGCGCGTCGTCGGCGCGGCGCCCGCCGCGGCCGCGGACCACACCGACGCGCAGCGCGTGCACGGCGCGCTGGCCGAGCTCCCCGACGACCAGCGCAAGGTCCTCGAGCTGGGCTACTTCGCGGGGCTGAGCTGCTCGGAGATGGCCGAGGAGCTGTCGATCCCGATCGGCACCGTGAAGTCCCGCATGCACGCGGCGATGAAGAAGCTGCGCGCCACGTTCAGCGCGGGGAGACTCGAAGGATGAACGGCCGTTGCGATCGATCCGATCCGCGACAGGCTTCGTACGTATCCCTGGGACCGACACTGCCGTGAGCCACTGGGAAAAAGAGCTGATCGACGGGTTCCTGGCCGACGTGCCGGAGGACGGCGTCGATGCGCTCGTGAGCGCGCTGAGCGAGAGCAGCGCCCTCGGTGAGAGCCCTGCGTCCCCGCCGTCGGACCTCCGCGCGCGCCTCCTCGGCGCCGCCCGCCACGAGGGCCGCTTCGCCCGCTTCGCCGCGCAGGTGGCGGAGCTGCTCGACATCGACGAGGGCAAGGCGAACGCGCTCCTCGACGGAATCGCGGTGCCCGACAACTGGTACGACTCGCCCATCGAGCCGATCCGCCTCTACGACCTCGAGGGCGGCCCGAAGGTGCAGGCCGCCATCCGCGGCTTCGTGAGCATGCCCGCCGGATCCGCCTTTCCGGAGCACGAGCACCTCGGCACCGAGCACGTGCTCGTGGTGCAGGGATCGTTCGAGGACTCGAGCGGCGCCGTGCATCACCCGGGTGACGTGGTGCGCATGGAGGGGGGCACGTCGCACGCGTTCACCGTCCGCCCCGGCCCCGACCTCGTCTACATGTTCGTCGGCCAGGGCGGCGTGAAGATCGGCGACATGGTCTTCGGCCCCGACACGCCCGACCTGTAGCGCGTCAGCGCGCGCGGACGAGCCGGAACGCGCCCCAGCCGATCCAGGCGAGCGCGAGCGCGTCGAAGAAGAGGTCCACCCCGTCGAGCGAGCCGCGGAGGCTCGAGCCGCCCGTCACGAGGCCGAGGCCGAGCAGGGCGCCGCCCGCCGCGAGGTCGCGGAGGGCCGCGCCGCGCGAGCGCTCGCTGTGCAACGGGTTCGCCGGCTCCATGGGCTCGGAGCGTAGTACTCCGGCGCGCGGGATGACCAGTCGGTCGCCCGGCTTCAGGCGGCGCCCTCGAAGGGCAGCTCCGCCGAGCGCTCTCCTTCGCTCCGGTCCGCCTCGCGCTTCTTCTTCACCTTGCGGCGCCGCTTCGTCTTGGGCGCGGCGGCCACCACGTCGAGGGCGTCGATCTTCTCCTTCAGCTCGGCGTCGGTCTCGGCGAACACGCGGGCGTAGGCGAGGGCCTGCTCCGCGCGGCGGCTCAGGTCGGCCCGGGTCGCCTCCAGCTCCCCCAGGGCCGCGTCCAGGATGGCTCGCGCCTCGATCACCGCGAGCGCGCGCTCCTTCGTCCGCTCCGCGAGCGCCCGCAGGGCGTCGGCGTCGAGGTCTCCGAAGCGCTGCTCGGAGAGATCGTCGCAAAAGAGCGCGAGGATCTCCCTCACGCGGGGGGAAAGCGTGTCGTCGTCGGCCATCTTCGCTCCTGTTCGGGTGTTCAGTGTGGCTATCACGCCCGAAGATCCCCGTCCAGGCCGTTCGTCAGCGGATGGCGTCCACGCTCTCCTCCCACCGCAGACCGTCGAAGGGCACCACCGTGAAGCGATCGAGGGCGGGCGGCTCGAGGCAGCGCACGTTCACGTCGACGCGGTCGGGGTGGCTGCGGGGGATGTAGAAGGGGTGCACGCCGCAGCGCCTGCAGAACAGGTGGCGCGCCGTCCGGGTCCCGAACCGGTACTCGGCGAGCGCGGCCTCGTCGGTCAGCAGGGTGAAGTCCTCGCGCGGCACGATCAGGTGCAGGAAGCCTTTCTTGCAGCAGATCGAGCAATTGCAGTCGAGCGCCTCCAGCGCGCGGGCGACGACCCGCAGCCGCACCGCCCCGCAGTGGCAGCCGCCCTCGAAGACGTGCGCGGCCTCGTCGGTCACGCGCGCACCCAGAGGCCAGCCCGCTCGAGCAGGGACGCGGTGAAGCGCGCGCGGAGATAGAAGCCGCGGGGCGGGGCGAGGAAGGGCGCGCCGTCGGCGTCGTAGGCCACCGTCCGCTGGGAGGCGTTCGCGCCCTTGGGACGGAGCTGCAGCACCTGCCCGCGCGTCGCGTCGATGGTCTCGACCGCGCCCGCGCCGACGAGCCCCATCAGCTCCGTCCAGTCTTCTCGCAGCAGCGCCTCCTCCTTCGCGTCGGGCGACCACAGGAACGCGGCCCCGAAGCGGCGCCGGCCGTGTGACACCGACGGATCGGCCTCGAGGGTCAGCCAGAGCACGCGCCCGAGCTTGTGCCGCACCCGGCTCGAGACCCACTCGGTCTCGGCCGCGTCGCCGAGCGGCGTGCTGCAGACGAAGGTGCTCTCGCGGACGCGACCGCGGGCGTCGATGGGGAGCGTCTTGAGCTCGATGCCGAGGCGCGGGAAGTCCGGCCGCGGCGCGCTGTCACACGCGCCGCCGAGCGCGCGCTCGACGAGCTGCCCGACGAAGCCCTTGGCCCGGCGCGGGTCGGGCGGGAGCGGCACCTCGAGCTCACGCGCCACCTCGACGAAGGTCCGGCCGCCGAGCGCGCGGGCCCGGTCGAGCAGCTCGTCCTCGTCGCGCGGCGCCTCCATCGGACGCCAGCATGCCACCGCCCGCCTCGGAGATCAGCCGGCCACGCCGCGCAGCGCCTCGTAGAGCAGGTCCCAGTCCACCGGCTTGTGGAGGAAGCGGTCGAAGGGGCTCTCTTCGCCTTCGTCCTCCAGGTAGAACGCGTCGGCCGTCAGCGCGAACACGGGCGTGCGGGCGAGCGCGTCGACCCGGGCGCGCAGGCGCCGCGTCGCGGTGGGCCCGTCCACGCCCGGCATCCAGACATCCATCAGGATGACGTCCGGGGGGCTGGCCTCGGCCACGCGCAGCGCCTCCGCTCCGTCGGACGCCTGCTGCACCTCGCAGCCCCACCGCCGCAGCATTCGAACCAGCGCGCGGCGGTTCAGCGTGTTGTCGTCGGCGACGAGCACGCGGAGGGCGAGCTTCGCCTTGGGGTGGGTCGGCGCGCTGGGGTTGTCCGACGCGGGCGCGGCCTCCATCGGCAGGATCACCCGGAAGGTCGAGCCCTCGCCGAGCGCGGTCTCCACGCGGACCCGGCCCCCGAGGACCTCGGCGAGCGACTTGACGATGTGCAGCCCGAGCCCGGCTCCATCGCGGCTGCGGGACACCGAGGAGTCGGCCTGCGCGAACGCGGCGAAGAGGCGATGCGCCTGGGACGGATCCATGCCCACGCCGCTGTCGCTGACCGAGAGGCTCAGCTGCAGGCGCGCGCCCTCGAGCGGCGTCGCGCCGACGCGCACGTCGATCGCGCCCTCGTCGGTGAACTTGATGGCGTTGGTCACGAGGTTGCCGATGATCTGCGCGAGGCGGCGCCGGTCGGTCTGGACGCGACGCGGGACGGAGGCGTCCACGGCCTGGGTGAGGGTGAGGGACTTGCGCTCCACCGCGTCCAGGAACGGCCGCAGCGTCTCGACGAGCAAGGCGCGCACGTCGGTCGGCGCGAGCTGCAGCCGTATCCGACCCGCCTCGATGCGGGAGATGTCCAGGACGTCCTCGATCTGCCCGACCATCTGTCGGCCGGCGGCGAAGACCATCTCGAGGGCCTCGCGCTGGTCGGGGTCGAGGTCGCTCTCGCGCAGCAGCTCGGCCGCGGCGAGCACGCCCATCATCGGCGTGCGCAGCTCGTGGCTCATCACGGCCAGGAACGACGACTTCGCCTTGCTCGCCGCCTCGGCGTCCGTGCGCGCCTCGCGCAGGCGCTCCTCCGACTCCCGCCGCGCCGTGACGTCGTGCTGCACGACCAGCAGGGCCGGCTCGGCGGTGATCGGATCGACGACCCGACGCAGCTCCGTGTCGTGCCACGCGGGACCCTGCCGGGTCGCGATCGGCAGCTCGCGTCGGAACACGCCCCCCTCGCGCGCGAGCTGCACGCCCTCCCGCAGCGCGCCCTCGTCGAGGAAGACGTCGGCCAGCGCCGCGCCCTCCACCGGACCGAGGGCGTGCTCGGCGGCCGGGTTCCGGACGACCGCCGCCCCGTCGAGGCGGTGCAGCGAGATGAGCTCGTTGCAGTGCCTCAGCGCCTCGACGAGGCGCGCCTCGCTCGCGCCCAGCGAGTCGTCCTCGATGGGGTTCGCCTCGACGAGCATCGCCAGGCGCGCGCCCGCGCCGTCGTCGATGCGGATCCCGGAGCAGCGGCACCACGCCGGCACGGCGCCTCGGCCTTCGGGGTAGAACGTCCAGCGCTCCTCCACCGCCTCGCCCGCTTCGAACCGAGCGCGGTAGTTCTCGAGGCGGCGTCGCATGCCCTCGCTCATCGGGTCCTTCGTCTGGCGCGCCCGG
Source organism: Sandaracinaceae bacterium (assembly GCA_040218145.1). GTDB lineage: Bacteria > Myxococcota_A > Polyangia > Polyangiales > Sandaracinaceae > JAVJQK01. The sequence goes on from JAVJQK010000085.1 coordinate 48,846, forward strand.
AGGTGCTCCACCGAGTCGGCCGCGAAGAGGCTCAGCGCTCCCGTGTTCGCCCAGAACGTGGCGCCCCGGTCGAGGTCGAAGACCCACACGGGGCGTCCGAGGAGGTTCAGCGCGTTCAGGTCGCTCGCGGTGAAGACCTGGGGCGCCATCCCTCACCACATACGGCTCACCGCGCGCCGGGGCAACGAGCGCGTTGCATCGGGCCCGCGGGTTCGGGGACCCTGCCGGGATGGAGCTGACCACCATGGGCTACGAGGTGACCGGAAGGGTCGCCCGGATCACCCTCGACCGCCCCTCGCGCGGGAACGGGATCAACTTCGCGATGCCGCGGGAGCTCGAGGCGTGCGTGGAGCGCGCCGACCTCGACCCCGCCGTGCACGTCATCGCGCTGGCGGGGAACGGCAAGGGCTTCTGCGGCGGCTACGACCTGGTCGCGAGCGCCGAGCAGAACATGGACGGGCTCGACGAAGGCGCGCCGGAGGGCTCACCCCTCGACCCCCGGGTCCAGGCCCGGAACCACACCCCCGGGGAGACCTGGGACCCGATGGTGGACTTCCAGATGATGCGCCGGAACGTGCGGGGCTTCATGAGCCTCTTCCACGCCGACAAGCCAGTCGTCTGCAAGGTCCACGGCTTCTGCGTGGCCGGGGGCACCGACATGGCGCTCTGCAGCGATCTGCTCGTGATCGCCGACGACGCGAAGATCGGCTACCCGCCGGCCCGCGTCTGGGGCGTGCCGACGACCGCGGTCTGGGCGCACCGGATCGGCATCGAGAAGGCGAAGCGGCTGCTCTTCACCGGCGACTGCCTGAACGGCAAGGAGGCCGCCGCGTGGGGCCTCGCCATCGAGAGCGCGCCCCCGGAGGCGCTCGACGAGCGCTTCGAGAGCCTGCTCCAGCGCATCGCGCGGGTTCCGGTCAACCAGCTGGTGATGCACAAGAAGCTCCTCAACCAGACGGTGGTGGCCCAGGGGCTCTACGGCACGCAGGCGCTCGGGGTGCTCTTCGACGGCGTCGCCCGCCACACCCCCGAGGGATACGCGTTCGCCAGCCGGGCCCAGGAGGAGGGCTTCAAGGCCGCCGTCCGGTCGCGTGACGAGCCCTTCGGCGACCCGGGGCCGAGCACGTTCAAGGGTTGAGGATCTTGCGTGAAAGTCGAAAGCGGCCGAACTAAGATCCCGGCCATGCGATCGACGCGCTTTCTTTGGCTTTCATTGTCCCTGATCGGGCTCGCCGCCTCGTTCGGGCCCGGCTGCGGACGCAGCTCCGTCTCCCTCGACACCCCCCGTCCGTCCGGAGACGCGGGCATGGACTCGGGGCGCACCGACTGCGGCAACGGCGTCGTCGAGGCGGGTGAGATGTGCGACGACGGAAACGTGATCGACGGGGACGGCTGCTCGTCGAGCTGTCGCCTCGAGGGCGGGCGCTGCGGGGACGGCACGCTCGATCCGGGCGAGGAGTGCGACGACGGAAACCGCGTCGACGGCGACGGCTGCAGCGGCTTCTGCCGGCTCGAGGCGTCGGGCTGCGGCAACGGCCGCGTCGATCCCGAGGAGGAGTGCGACGACGGCAACAGCATCGCCTGCGACGGCTGCGACTCGAGCTGCAACATCGAGAGCTGCGGCAACGGGCGGCTCGAGTGCATGGAGGCGTGCGACGACGGCAACCGGCGCGACGGCGACGGCTGCTCGGCCGACTGCGCGCTGGAGAGCCGCACGTGCGGCGACGGCGTGGTCCAGGACGGCGAGCAGTGCGACGACGGCAACCGCGACCCCTGCGACGGCTGCTCCCCGAGCTGCACGGCCGAGCGCTGCAGCAACGGCATCCTCGACTGCCTCGAGGAGTGCGACGACGGAAACCTCGCGCCCGGCGACGGCTGCGATTCGATGTGCCGCCAGGAGGTGGCCAGCTGCGGCGACGGCCGCCTCGATCCCGGCGAGGGCTGCGACGACGGCAACCGCACGCCGTGCGACGGCTGCTCGGCCAGCTGCCGGCCCGAGGTCTGCGGCAACGGCATCCTGGACTGCCGCGAGGGCTGCGACGACGGCAACCGCGTCGACGGCGACGGCTGCTCGTCGACCTGCCGCACCGAGTCGCGCACCTGCGGCAACGGCCTCGTCGAGATGCCCGAGCAGTGCGACGACGGCAACACGGTCTCCTGCGACGGCTGCTCGCGCAGCTGCACCTTCGAGCGCTGCGGCAACGGCATCCGCGAGTGCGCCGAGCAGTGCGACGACGGCAACACGACGTCGGGCGACGGCTGCAGCGGGATGTGCATGTTCGAGGTGCCGATGTGCGGCGACGGCCGGGTCGACCCGGGCGAGGGCTGCGACGACGGCAACACCCTGAGCTGCGACGGCTGCAGCGCGGGCTGCCGGCCCGAGGCGTGCGGCGACGGCATCCTCGAGTGCGCCGAGGAGTGTGACGACGGCAACCGCGTCCGCGGCGACGGCTGCTCGGACGACTGCACCATCGAGCCGATGGCGTTCTGTGGCGACGGCCGCGTCGACCCGGGCGAGCAGTGCGACGACGGCAACTCGACCGCGTGCGACGGCTGCGACGGCATGTGCCGCATCGAGCGCTGCGGCAACGGCCGGCTCGAGTGCGCCGAGATGTGCGACGACGGCAACATGATCGGCGGCGACGGCTGCTCGCCGACCTGCCGCGTGGAGCCGCGCTGCGGAGACGGCCGGGTCGACCCGGGCGAGCAGTGCGACGACGGCAACACGACTGCCTGCGACGGCTGCGACGCGAGCTGCCGCCGCGAGGCGTGCGGCAACGGCCGGCTCGAGTGCACCGAGATGTGCGACGACGGCAACCTCGCCGCGGGCGACGGCTGCGACGGGATGTGCCGGGTGGAGGCGTGCGGCAACGGGCGGCTCGATCCCGGCGAGGCGTGCGACGACGGCAACATGACGGCGTGCGACGGCTGCACGGCGATGTGTCAGGTCGAGCGCTGCGGCAACGGCGTCCAGGAGTGCGCGGAGACCTGCGACGACGGCAACACCGTCAGCGGGGACGGCTGCAGCGCGACGTGCATGTTCGAGCCCGACGTCTGCGGCAACGGCGTGGTCGAGATGGGCGAGGTCTGCGACGCGGGCGCGCTGAACGACGACGTCTTCGCCCTCGAGGTCGAGGCGGGCGCGATGAGCTTCATCCCCGACCCGGTCAGCCGCTCCACCGCGGCGCAGTTCTTCTACGGCCTGGTCAGCGCGAGCGCGCACACGGGCTACGAGGACCTCGAGACGAGCAACCTCTTCCTCTACCGCGACCTCAACACCGGGGTGGTGAGCCTCTTCGCGGTGCACGGCATCGACCGCACGACGACCGGGATCCGGCAGCCGCTGGCGACGGTGATCTTCCAGTACTCCGGCGTGCCGAGCGGGGTGTCGGTGGTGATCAGCGACGACGGCGGCGAGCTCCGCAACGTGGGCTCGGGGCTGTTCCGGGGTGACTGGAACTTCCAGGACAACACCGACGGCGGGGTGCTCAGCGGCTTCCCGATCCCCGGGACCTGGACGGCCAGGGTGGACCCGACGTTCCTGCGCGGCATCCGCACGTTCCGCTGGGTGGACGACCCGAACCGGTTCCGCACGCTGCCGATGAGCAGCGACGTGATCATCCGCGCGCAGTCGACGCCGGCGCCGTGTCGGACCGACTGCACGGTGCCGACCTGCGGCGACGGGATCTGGGACGCAGGAGAGGCCTGCGACGACGGCAACACGGTCGGCGGCGACGGCTGCGCGGCGGACTGCCGCTCGGTGCGCTGAGGCTGGGGCTGGGCGGCCGGGGCTCGTGCGGCTCCGGGCCGCCGCTCTGTGTTCACCCGGCTTCTGCGGCCGCGACGCCCGGGGGGTAGCCGGGAGACGCACGGCTGCGTCTGTTCCCGCTCCCGCTCCCGCTGCCGCTCCCGCTGCCGCTCCCGCTCCCGCTGCCGTTCCCGCTCCCGCTGCCGCTGCCGCTGCCGTTCCCGCTCCCGCTGCCGCTGCCGTTCCCGCTCCCGTTCCCGTTCCCGAGTCGGCTCCCGCTCCCGAGTCGGCTCCCGCTCCCGAGTCCGCCTCCGAGTCCGCTTCCGCCTCCGCGACCGCATCCGCCTCCGCGACCGCATCCGCGACTCCGCCCCCGCCTCCGAGTCCGCTTCCGCCTCCGAGTCCGCTTCCGAGTCCGCCTCCGCCTCCGAGTCCGCCTCCGCCCCCGCCTCCGAGTCCGCCTCCGAGTCCGCCTCCGCCTCCGAGTCCGCCTCCGAGTCCGCCTCCGCCTCCGCCTCCGCCTCCGCCTCCGCGACCGCACCGAGACGGCGCGCGGCGCCTCGCGTGCGGCTTCGGCACGCTCCCGCCTTCGCGACCGCCTCCGCGACCGCGGCCCGGTGTCGAAGCCGACGCGGGGACACGAGCGCGGCTCCGCGGGACGAGCGGGACGATGGCGAGCCTCCCGACCAAACCGGCGACGAGTAGGGTGGCGCTCACGGGCGCGCGCCGCGGAGCTCACACGCGGCGAGGTCGATCACGCGCGGCTCTCCGTCCTCGCTCTCGCACCGGACTCGCTCCAGGAAGCCGTCGAAGTCGGAGTCGGTGAGGACGACACGACGCGCTCCTCCGTGGAAGACCATGCGCTCGTAGATCCCGTCGGCGTCGGCGTCGCGCGTCTCGTAGATCGATCGGCCTCCAGACGAGACGCGCAGCTCCTCGAAGTGCCCGTCGCCATCCCGGTCGCGACCCTCGCTGCGCCCGCCGCGGGCATCGCGGTACACGTACCGCTCGGGGCTGCCATCGGCGTCGTCGTCGAAGTGCTCCCAGTCGAGGCGACCCGCGTGCTGGACGATCCTCTCGGACACGCCGTCTCCGTCGCGGTCGAATCCCTCGTGGGTCGGCCGACCGCGCCTGTCGAAGGTCACCCAGCGCGTGACCCATTCGCCGCCCTCGGAGAGCGTGTAGGACGTCCGGACCTCACCGCCGGGCCAGTACTCGGTGAGCGGCCGCGCGTCGCGGTCCTGGACACGTCGCAAAAGGTAGAGGTTGGCGGCGAGGCTCACCCCGAGCAGCGCAGCCATCACCAGCGGCGCCGCGGTGATGCGACGCCTCGGCGTCGACGGCGGCTCGTGGCCCGCCCAGCTCGCGAGAATCCTCTCTGCGCCCTCGAGGTCCTCGGGCGCGACGTGGACCGCCAACCTGACCGTGCCCTCACGACCGAGGGTGGCCGAGACCCCGCCGCGCTCGAGCGCCTCGAGCAGCGCCTGCGCCTCGTTCTCGTCCTCTGGCGCGAAGAGGAACGTGCGATCGTTCGGCACGGCGACCTCCGAGGCGAGAGTATCTCACGCGGGAGCCGACGACGGGACACCACCGCGGTCGCGGCGGCCGCCTCGGTTCCCGACTCGGGGGCCGGGATGGCCGCACCTCAGCCGCCCCGGTTCACCGCGGACCATCCGTTCCTGTTCCTGATCCGCGACACGCAGACCGGCAGCATCCTGTTCCTGGGTCGAGTGAACGACCCGCGGACGTGAGGAGCGCGGCGCGTGCGCTGAGCCCGCTCACCGTGGGCAGGCGCCGCCGTCTCCCATGGCGCAAGCATCGTGGAAGAGGCGCCCGCCGGTCCCGGGGTCCGCTGCCACCCCGCGGCCGGAGTACAGCATGATGCCCTGGAAGCGGCAGGCGACGGCGTGGCCCGCGGCGCACGCGCGCTCGAGGCGGGGATAGGCAACGGCGTCACGCTCGGCTTCGTAGTCGGGGGCCGCGAGCTGCACGCAGGGGTCGGGGTCACCGCCCTCGCAGGCGCGCACGAGGAGGCGCCGGCGCTGGGCGCCCTCCGGCTCGAGGCTCGCCAGCGCCCCGCACGCGGCGGCGTGCCCTCCCTCGCACGCGTGGTCGAGGAGCGCGCGCGCGTGGACCTCGCTTCGCTCGACCCCGAGCCCCGCCTCGAACGCGCGACCGAGCCGGTAGCAGGCGCGCGGGAGGCCCCCCGCGCACGCGCGGCGGAGGAGCGCGATGCCCTCGGAGGGCGATCGCTCGAGCGCGTGCCCCACGAGCAGACGCGCACCCATGCGATCGCAGGCCTCCATGGAGCCGCCCTCGCACTCGCGCTCGAGGGCGTCGTTGGTGTCGTCGGCCGCGCTCGGCTCGGCCTCGACGGCGCGGCGATACACGGCGGCGAGGCCGCACGCGCGAGCTCCGTGGTCGAGCTGGCACGCCCGGCCGAAGAGCTCCGCTCCGCGCTGCGCCGCGTCAGGGCCTGGGTCGAGGAGCAAGAGGTTGTCGGCGGCGTACTCGCAGCCACGCCCGTGGGCGGCGCGGCACGCCCGCTCGAAGAACGGGATCGACGCCCGCAACCCCTCCTGCCCCTCGCCGGCGCGCTCGGCGCGGACCCCGAGCTGCAGGCAGCTGCCGCCGTGTTCGGCGTCGCAGCTCCGCGTCCAGATCGCTTCGGCGCGCGCCTCGTCCGCGTCTCCCCCCTGGCCGCGGGCGAGGAGGTGCGCGAAGCCCCAGCACGCCTCTCGCTCGCCGCCCTCGCACCAGGACTCCAGCCGCGCGCGGGCCTCGGCCGCCGTCGCCTCTTCGCCCGCCGCGTCGAGCGCCTCCGACACGCAGCGCGCAGGATCCTCGTCCGGGCACCCCTGGGCGCTGGCCACGCCTGGGAGCACGACCAGCGCCGCCACGACGAGCGCGCGGGTCACCGCTCACCTCGAGGGGGCGCGCCGGTGAAGCCGACCGGGACGTACAGCGGCCCGGGGTGATACGCGTCGAGGAAGAGCACGACCGGGTCGCCGAGGCCCTCGTAGTGCACGAGGAGCGCGTCGAGCAGCCCGCCCTCCGGCATGGGGCAGCAGCTGCCGAGGCGCTCGAACCGGATGGGCTGCCCCTGTGGTCCCCAGAGCCCGCGGAGGTACCGCTCCTCGTGGTAGCCGGACACGCCGCCCACCCGGATGGGGTTGGCCTGCGTGTAGCCGTAGGTCGGGTCGTCGGTGGGCGTGACCACGATCACGGGACCTTGCCCACCCACGCCGCTCTCGCCACAGGGGATGGCGCACCCCCCGGAGCGCGTGGCCGAGCCGACCCGGAACCCCTCGGGCTGCGCGGACTCGGGCACCTCGGCGGCGGCCAGCGCGGCCTCGACCGGGCTCGGGGCGATCTCACCCCCCGCGCTGTCATCCTGCCCGCGCGTCGATGAGGCGGGGCTCCCTCCACACGCCGCCGCGAGCGCCGCGGCGACGGGGAGCGCAAGTCCATGGGCGCTCCATCGCATGTGTCATTTCCTCCGACGGTGAGTCTACCGGAGAGCTGACACACGCAGGGGCAAGTCATTGGCAACGTCGTGCCGATCGAGGAGCAGGGGGCTCGCGCGCGCCTCGGTCAGGGCGACCCGGACCCCTTCGACCCGACCGTCGACGAGCTGCGCGAGGAGGAGCTCTTCGATCTCACCCATTCCCCGAGAGTACGTACCTCGCGCGCCTCAGGGCACGGGCGCGGAGAGGTCGTCGTCGTAGGGCTGGTTCAACACGTGCTGATAGGATCCCCAGCTCAAGGGATCGACGACCGAGGGGTCGTGGTCGCCGTCGACGATCCGGATCTCGTCCACGTAGACCCGGGCGTCGTCCTGGCGCGGGGAGCCGTACATGTCGAACATGATGATCTCGTACGTGTGCGCCGGGTTCTCGTAGGCGTAGCCGAGGGGGCGGTCGTCGACGCGGAAGTGCATGGCGAGCGGGTCCCTGCCCGTCGCGGACCAGACCTCGACGAGGCCGTTCTCCCCCGAGTCGAAGTTGTTGAAGCGGGTCTTGACGACCCATCGAACCCACTGACCAGCGCGTACCCCGCCGGGGATCGCCTCGAAGGTGTTGAGCCGCTCGCCGCCGGGGCGGTTGTCGCGCAGCGCGAACTGGAGGTCCGTGTCGTTGGCGCGGAGCATGCTCAGCGCCGGGTTGTTGGACGTGCCGTAGCCCGCGCGGGCTGGGTTGCTGTTGTGGTACTGCATCATGAGCTGGAACCCACCGCCGCTGAGATCCGCGCTCGCGTGCTCGATGCGCATCGCGAAGCCGACCATGTGCGTGTCGCCCTGATGGAACAGCCGGCTCAGCGGCGGGTCCGCGTTCACGTCGCCGACCATCTCGAGATCGGTGCGGAAGGTCGACCGCGAGCCCCAGGGCTGCATCGTCAGCAAGACCGAGCGGCTCCCGCGGTAGGCGATGTCGGTGGCGACGTCCGGGACGTTGATCCCCGTGGCCCCGCGCACGAACGCGTCGGGCACGCGGTCGCGGCCGGTGGCGGCGTCCTGCCAGTTGAAGATCACGCGGTCCGAGTCCGACCAGCCGTTCGTCCCGTCCGGCTGCTCGAAGGTGATCTCGCGCACGAGCGGCACGCTCGGGTTCACGACGGGGCCCGTGTCTCCCGCGTCGACGGGGGCCGCCGCGTCGGGCGCCTCCGCGTCCGTCGGTGAGGCGCCGTCCAGCGGTGACGAGGCGTCGCGGGCGGCTGCGTCCGTCGCGCCGCCGTCCAGTCCGGCGTCGGAGTCGCCGTCGCAGCCGATCGTACCGAGCAACAGGAGCGCGTAGGAGAGGTACCGCATCGCGCGACGGTAGCGCTGCTGGTGGGCCCTCGGCGGCGCAGAATCGTACAGCGTGCAGCGCGGCGTCCGAAACGAATCGCCCGAGCCGCTCAGCGCAGGCGGTCGAAGTCCCCCGCAGCGTAGGCGAGGTAGATCTCGAACGCGGTGTTTCCGGCGTCTGTCGACGGAGCTCGCGCCGAGCGGGGCCAGACCCGGACGCTGTTCACGGTGTCCCAGAGCCGCCTCGCTCAGTTCGAAGGCCAGCCGCGGCGTTCGAACCGAGCGCGCCCAGTTCAAACGCTAGCCGCAGCGTTCGAACACTGCGCACGCACAGCTCAGTTGATTCCGACTCGCAACTGGACTGCGCACGTACAGTTTCAAACGTCGCGGCTGGCGTTTCGACTGCGCCCACGCAGTTTGGTGGGCGGCCGCGCTCGATCGCGAGGCGAGCTCCAGAGCCGCGACCGGGCGCGCGGCGCCGATGCAGCGCTCGATCGCCGAGCTCGTGGGCACGGAGCGGGACGACGAGGGCGCGGCCCATCTGATCCGACGCGATCCCGACCCCACGCCGGGGCCGGGCTGACGTGACCACGGGTGCCCCCGCCCCGCCGCCCGTCCGGCTCGGCTGGCGCCGAGCCCCGGCGTGCCGATTTGGCTGACACGCGGTCCGGCTCGTCAGGGGCTGAGGACGGAGGTAACTACGGGCATGACCAAGCGGAGCAGGCGGGAATTCCTCAGGACGGTGGTGGTCTCGGCGGGCGCGGCCTCGATGGGGTCGAGCGTGCTGGTGGCGTGCGGCGACGACACGCCAGCCCGGCCGACGGCGGAGGTGTTCCCGCAGTCGGTCGCGAGCGGGGATCCACGGGCCGACTCGATCGTGCTCTGGACGCGAGCGGTCCCGGAGGACGAGACCACGGACGCGATGGTCACGCTCGAGGTCGGGACGGACGCGGAGCTGACCAGCCTGCTCACGCTGGACGTGTCCGCGCTGAGCGCGCGGGCCGATCACGACCACTGCGTGCGGGTGAAGGTCACCGGGCTGAGCGCGGGCACGACGTACTGGTATCGGTTCGTCTCCGAGGGCACGCCGACGAACACGGGGCGCTTCCGGACGGCGGCCGCGGCGGACGCGGACGTGCCCGTGCGGTTCGCGCTGCTCAGCTGCCAGGACCGGGTGGGGCGCTACTACAACACCCTGCTCCGCCTGCTCGACGACGCGCACGACGACCTCGACTTCGTGGTGCACGTCGGCGACTACGTCTACGAGACGACCGGCGACCCGGGCTTCATGATGACCGACTCCGGGCGCGGGGTCGGGCTGCGCGCGCCGGAGGAGGCGATCCAGATGGGGAGCGGCGGCGGCGAGTTCTTCGCCGCGCGGTCCGTCAGCAACTATCGCGATCTCTACCGCGCGTATCGGTCGGACGAGATCCTCCAGCGCGTGCACGAGAAGTTCGCGTTCGTCTGCACCTGGGACGACCACGAGTTCAGCGACGACTGCTGGGGCGCCAATGGGACGTACACCGACGGCGTGCTCGACGAGCTCGACGTGGAGCGGCGCGTGAACAGCGAGCAGGTGTACCTCGAGTACATGCCCATCGCGCGGGACGCGGACGGAGACGGCGCGCAGCAGGTCGACAGGGCGAGCCTGTACCCGGACAACACGATCTACCGCGACTTCCGCTTCGGCCGGCACGTCACGATGGCGGTCACCGACTACCGCAGCTTCCGGCCCGACCACCCGACGCCGGAGGACGCGTTCCCGGGCAAGGTGCTGCTCGACGAGGCGCAGACCCGCGCGGTGCTCGCGCGGCAGGAGGCCGACGGGGAGCTGCCCGACGGCGTCGACGCGGCCATGGCCTTCGACCGCGGCGGCTTCCGCACCTACGTCGACCTCGAGGACGCGGCGTTCGCCGACCACAAGCAGGCGCTGACGATCCTGCTCACGGGCGGCTACGCGGCGGAGGGCATCGACATGGAGCGCGCGCAGGCGCTCGCGGTGCAGTACGCGGCGGGCGCGGTGGACGCGGAGATCCTCCAGGCGACGATCGACGCGGGGCGCGACGCGCTGCCGGCCGAGCTGCGGTCGGTGAGCGACGTCGACCCGGAGGACCCCACCCTCGAGCGCGGCGTGCCGTACGCGCTGACCGGCAAGACCGGGCTCGTCGGCCAGCTCGGCGCGCGCTACCTGGTGGTGCAGCGCACCTACGACCTCGTGCAGGCGCACCGCGCGCGGATCGAAGGCGAGACGAGCTTCGACGACGTGCTCGGCGCCGACCAGGAGGCCTGGCTGCGCGGCGTGCTCTCGGGCTCGGACGCGACCTGGAACGTGGTCGCCAACTCGGTCTGCAACACGAGCCTCGTCCTCGACCTGAGCGGCTTCGCGGGCGGGCTGCCGCCGGGCCTGCCGGCCGAGCGCTTCTACCTCAACGTCGACCAGTGGGACGGCTTCCCCGAGCGGCGGCGCAAGCTGATGGACGAGGTCTATCGCCCCGCGAACGCGGTGCTGCTCGCGGGCGACATCCACGCCGGCTACGGCTCCGACTTCGGCGCCGACGCGGAGGGCAACCGCGTAGTCGAGGTCACCACGTCGAGCGTCTCGAGCGGGACCTTCCGCGAGCTGCTCTACAACACGGGCAGCCGCAACGAGGCCATCGCGGGCAGCGGGCTGCTCGACCCCGTGACCGAGGCGATCGACAACTTCATGCAGATGGCCTTCGAGCCGCTGAAGGTCGCGCACAGCAACAAGAACGGCGTCACCGTGCTCACCTTCGACGCGGGCCAGCTGCGGGTCGACTGGCACCTCATCCCCGAGGAGCGCGTGAGCGAGAGCTTCTACGAGCGCCCCGAGGACATCGAGTGGATCGTGACGAGCTGGACGGTCGAGAAGGACGCCGGCCGGAACGGCCCGTTGACCGAGGTCTGAAAGGCCCCAAGCTCCGGCGGTGGACGCGCTGGAAGCACCCTACGAGCGCCTCGGCGAGGAGGGCGTACGCCGCCTCGTCGACCGCTTCTACGATCGCATGGACACCCTGCCCGAGGCGGCGGAGGTCCGCGCGATGCACCCGCGCGACCTGCGCGGCTCGCGCGAGAAGCTCTTCTGGTTCCTGAGCGGCTGGCTCGGCGGCCCGCCGCTCTACGTCGAGAAGAAGGGCCACCCGCGCCTGCGCGCCCGCCACCTGCCGTTCGCCATCGACGACGCGGCCCGCGACCAGTGGATGCTCTGCATGCGCCAGGCGCTCGCCGAGGTGGTCGAAGACGCCGAGCTGTCCGCGTACCTCGAGCGCCAGCTCGGCCGGGTCGCCGACCACATGCGGAACCGGTAGGCCGGGGCCCGAGTGTCGCCGCGGCAGCACCGCGAGGGCGCCGCTGCCGCTCTCTCGCGGAGCTGATCGAGCAGCCCTAAGAGGCTCGCATCGAAGCACCCCGAGCGTCGCAAACCGCTCGACGTGCCTCCGCTCCTCTGCCGCCGCCTCCCGCAAGCATGGCTCGGGATACGTCGTCGCTGGCGCAGCACCGAGCGCTTCCACGACGACAGCGACCCCAGCACGTTGGCGGACCGCGGTCGCCAGCGCCCGAGCGCGGTCGAGCGCCAGATCGGCGCGCCCCATCTCCTGGGTTGGCGAGTAGTAGCCGAAGACCTTCACCGCGAGGATCGTCTCGTCCCGCTCGATCAACTCGAGGACCTCGGCGAGCGCCTCGGGTGACAGCTCCCGTGCGCTGCTGAGCGCCGACGATTCGCAGTCGAAGTAGATGCGCGCTGGCAGTGACCGCCACCGGCACTCCGATCGCCGCTCGAGCTCATCGAGGCTCAACTCGGTACGCGCCCGCGGCGCGCCTGGTTCGGACGAAACGGCTCGCGACGAGCGATCCGCGACGCTGACTCCGCAGCTCGCCAGGACGAGCCCCACTGCGACCGCAGCGACGTAGGGGCGTGCCCGAACTCTCATCGGAACGGATTGTACGGACACTCTCGCGCCGGCAGCGACCGCAGTCGTTCAGCCACGGAGGGCGCCTTGCGACGAAGCCGAGCCGCCGCCGTCCGCTCGGCCGCCGCCAGCGGGATGCCGGTGGTCCGGTCGCTCGGCATCTCGCCCGGGGGGAGCGGTGCGTCGCCCAGGTAGGTCCGGCGAGCCGGTAGCCGGCGCTCCACGCGGAACATGTTCTCCATGATCCAGGCTCCAGTCTCCTCGGGCGACGGCGAGTGAAATCGCTCGATGTCCTCCGCCGCGTAGGGGCTGCCGGCGTAGCAGCCCCAGGTCACGTGGACCGCGTGGGCGAGCTCGTGAGCCAACGAGACTTCGTGGTTCCGAGGCAAACCGGTCACGGAGCGGTGGGGACCTCGTCGGAGGTCGAGGAACATCACCGCCGGCGCTCCGGTGGTTCTCGCGAGTCGATGCGCCTCTTCGGGCATCTGACCGTGCAGGGTGTCCGGGAAGGTCTGGTTGCTGGTGCCGTGGTAGACGATCGTGTCCCGACGAACGCCGGAGATCAGGACACGGCCGACCCGGCTCGCGTGAACCCGGTCGAACAAGAAGCCGACTTGCATCGCCCAGAGCTCGGGCTCGAGGCCTTCGATCTCGCCCTCGTCGGAGACATCCACGCTGCGCTCGTAGAGCTCGGGCGTCAGCCTCTGCGGATTGATCGGCGCCGCGTGCCAGCGAATGCGCCGGTTGAGGTGGCAGTGGATCAGTCGCGGCTCGCTCATCTGCTTCGACAGTCTCGTGTCTGGGTCCAACGTAGGGTCGCCGCGTCGCTCGGCGACGAAGCGATCATGCGGCGCGCCGACGCGGCGCTCGAGCACGCTCGCGGCACGCTCGAGAGGAGCGGCTGTGGAAGATCGCGAAGCGCCAGCAGGAGGCCCCGCGCGGCAACGCGGTCGAGCTCGACAACCAGCTCGACCGGGTGATCTCCGGCATGCACACCTCGGTCGCCGCGCTCGACCGCGAGAGTGCGCTCGCGAAGCGCTGCCGAGAGTTCCTCGCCACCTACTTCCCGCAGGCCGGCGGCATCACGAACCGCGAGTTCGAAGACCAGCTCGGCGCCATGAAAGAGATCCTCGCCCACTCGAGGCGCTCGACCGATTCATCGACGAAGAGCTGGAGCAGATCGGTGAAGTCCTCGTTGAAGCCGGGATACTCACTCATCGCGAGGACGGATCACGCGGCCGGGGGCTTCGTCGCGGGAGTAAGTCGGCAACGGCTGACCCGTCATCGCCCACGCGTCCAGCGCCAGGCGCCACATCATCCCGAGTCGCTCGGCCGCCGTGGTGGACGCCGACAGGTCGTCGTCCGGCTCGTCGCCCAGCGCGTGTCTGCGAACGGGCCACCCCGACCGGGCCGCGGCTCGACGCGCTCTCTCGTCGTCGGTCGATTCGCTCATGCTCTCAGTCTAGGACTACTTGGTCACATGTCGGCGGATGATCGCGACGGACAGTGGTTTCGGGCGCGCCGCGACGATGAAGGAGGGGCGTTCAGCCACTTCGAAGAGGAGCGACGCGCCCGGAGCCGCTGAACGAGCGAGGGCCGTCGTAAATGTGACCAAGTAGTCCTAGCAGCGTGGCCACTCTCGTATCCTCGTCGGAGGGCTTCTTCGCCCGGCGATCGCCCCCCCAGATCCTGGCTTGCCGGAGTCACGGCGGCGGGAGATCGGCCAGGGTTCCGGAACCCGCAATCGGCAGCCGTCATGATGTCGAGTGGAAGAGGTCGATGTCCGACGAGTCTCTGGAGCTCGGTGAGAGCCATCGCTTCAGCTCCGTGGCGCGGGCGAACGCCGCGCGGTCGCCGTGGCGGCGGATGGACTCGAGGACGCGCGCGCGCTCCTCGTCGTTCGACGGGTACCAGTCGGCTCTCAGAGCCCAGAGACACCGGGCGCGCTGCTCGTCGATGAACGCGTCCACCGCGTCGATCCAGCGCTGTCTCGGCATCACCACGTGGTCAACGTAGCTCCGTCGGGCCCGGCCGAGCACTCGGCGAACCCGGGCACGGGTCCCTACCTCGGGTGGGCAACGAGTGGATCGACGTGTACCGCTCGACCGGCCGACGGGTCTACGCCCTCGCTCGGTGTCGCGAGGTCGAACGCGTCACTCGGCGACGATGCGATCATGTCGCGCGACGAGAAGCACGTCGGCGAGCGCACCGCGCCGATCGTCGAGCAGAACGAGCGGGATCGCGCCCGCCGGTCGCGGCGCAGCGCGCCCGACGTGGAGGCGGACCCGGAGACGGGAGAGGATCGCCTGGTGACCGAAGACGTGGTGGCGCCCCCCGCCCACGATCCGGCCGAGCCCACCGTGGGCTGAGCCAACGTCGGCGCCAGGCGCGGGAGCGTCGGGCGGACCGCTCCGGCTCGACCCCCACGTGAGGGCTCGAGGGGGCGGCCCGATCTGGGCAACCGCCGAGCATTTCGAGGAGGAGTGACGGCCGAGTCGCGCGCCGAGGGCCGGGGCGAACGGTCAGAGACGCCGTGGCGAGGTACGACGATGTTGCGCCGTGGAGCACGCGCTCATACGACTCCGCCTCTGGCGCTCGCAGCCAGAAGGGCTGGTCTGCACGCTGATGACGAGGCGCTCCGTGAAGAATCGTAGTCTCCTTCTCTTCTCCCTCTGTTGTGTCTCTTGGCTCGCCGCGTGTTCTTCCGACGGGGGCAGCGCCGACGCCGACGCCAGCGCGGGGACGTGCGAGGTCACCGAAGGCGAGGCGTGTTACTGGCTGAGTGACGACGGCCGCGCGTGCTGGGTCCCGGCGCCTCCGCCCGACGCGACCACGTTCGAGCGCTGTCGTGACTACGACAGCTGCCGCGAGGGCGGCGGCGAAGAGAGCGGTGGTGGCTGCTACAAGTGGTCGGATGGCTCCGAGGGCGCCCCAGAGCCCTGGCTGTGACGCATGAAGGCGCTCGCGGGCCAGGCACGGGTGCTTACTCGGGCGGGTTCGGTCCCCCACGTGGGTGCCTACGTACGGGTAAGTAAGCAGGCCCCCGTCTGGGTGCTTACCTCCGGGTAAGTAAGAAGCCCCCGTCTGGGTGCCTACCTGCGGGCGAGCAGCAGTGGCCTCGCCCGGTAGCGCCGTGATCTCGGGGGCTTGTGAGGCTGCGCACGAGCGCGATGTACGAACGTTGCGCAATTCGCAACAGCTCTCGCGAAACCGTCGATGGACGGAGTTTGCACACACCGGCATGTTTCTTCGTGAAAGCGCGGTGATGGCCCGCCCGCTCGTCGCTCGGTTCGGCTCCCTGGAGGAACCCGGAGCGCGAGGCCGGGCTGCGTCGAGCCGCGCGAGAGGAGGGTGCCGTGCGTGGATCGATCCTGACCCTGAGCGTGCTCGTCGTCGGCTGCGCGGCGCAGACCGGCGCGGGACCGGAGGCGGACCTGGCACAGAGCGGCGACGGCGCCCTGAGCTGGGAGGCGTTCCTCGAGACGGTCGAGCGCGACCCGGCCGATCCGGAGGGCTGGATCGTGGACGGGGACGTCCCGATCGAGTCGGACAAGCGGCTCGTGGACTTCTACGAGAGCCTCTTCGGCGGCGAGGGGGCGCTGACGGTGGCGCGCTACGGCGGGCGCGACGCGGTGTGGAGCGGCGCGCAGCGACGCGCGCTGACCTACTGCGTGAGCACGACCTTCGGCAGCCGGCACGGGCAGGTGGTGGCCGCGATGCGAGAGGCGACGGAGGCCTGGGAGGCGGTGGCCGACGTCGACTTCCAGCACGCGAGCGACGAGGACCGTCGCTGCGACGCGAGCAACGGGGCGGTGATCTTCGACGTCCGGCCGGTGCGCGGGGCGAGCTACCTGGCGCGCGCGTTCTTCCCCTACAGCGCGCGCCGCTCGCGCAACGTGCTCGTCAACGACTCGTCCTTCACGGTGCGCGCGCCGCTCTCCCTCGTCGGGATCATGCGCCACGAGCTGGGGCACGTGCTGGGCTTCCGCCACGAGCACACGCGCCCCGAGGCGGGCCGCTGCTACGAGGACGGCAACTGGCGCGGGGTGACGGAGTACGACCGGGCGTCGGTGATGCACTACCCGCACTGCGGCGGGACCGACTCGGCGCTGACGCTGTCGGCCCTCGACGCGGAGGGCGCGGCGGCGCTCTACGGCGCGCCCACCGGCTCCGCGCCGCCCGCTCCGCCGCCCAGCGCGGGCACGCCCCGGAGCGGGACGGCGGACGGCTCGGTGAGCGCGGGGCAGACGCAGAGCTACCGCCCCGTCGACGTGCGCGCGGGCAGCACCTTCCGGGTCGCCATGACCGGCAGCGGCGACGCGGATCTCTACGTGCGCTTCGACGCCGCGCCCACCGCGACCGAGTACGACTGCCGGCCCTACCGCGGCGACAGCGCGGAGACGTGTGAGCTCGAGGTGCCCGCGGGGGCGTCGCAGGCGCACTTCCAGGTGCGGGGCTACGCGGCGGCGACGTTCCGCGTCGAGGTCTCGTGGACGGCGCCCTGAGCGCTCACCAGCCGGGCGTGGCCTCGCCCGCGTCGGAGATCCGGTAGGGCAGCCAGCAGACGGCGAGCGAGTCGACGGCGAGATCGGACTTGCGCGGGCGGATGAGGCGCTCCTCGATCGTGGGCGGGGCGACGGGCATGGCGCGCAGGGCCTCGAGCTCTTCTTTGGCCTCGGCCTCGAGCGCCCGGAGCTCTCGCTCGAGCTCGCGGAGATCCTCCTCGGCGCGCTGCACGTCGCCGCGCTCGCGGGCCGCGCGGCTGGCGCCCCGGGCCGCGGTGGTGGCGCGGCCGAGCACGCTGCGGCCGAACAGCGCCCCGATCACGCTCGCGCCGACGCTGACCGCGGTGTCCATCTTGCGTGCGTCGTACTGCGCCTCCTCGCGGTCGCGCTTGGACTCGGCGCGCTCGACCCGGGCCTGGAGCCTCTGGATGGCCTTGCCGTGCCTCTCGCGCAGGGCGCCCAGCTCCCGGTCGCGGTCCTCGCGCGCCAGCAGCGTCAGGCGGGCCGCGAAGTCGGCGCGCGGCTCGCCCGGCTCCGACCACATTCGCCGCTCGGGGGCGCGGTAGACGGGGACCTGCTGGCTCTTGGCGAGGTAGGTCTTCAGCGCCTTCTCGAGCGCCTTCAGCCCGCCCTTCTTCGTGAGGTGACGCGGGGGCGCGACCCAGCGGCCGTCTTCGGGGGGCTCCTCGCGCAGGCTCAGCTTGGTCGGCTGGAGCAGCTCGCTCCCGGCCCAGGTGTCCCGCGCGCTCGCGGCGAGGGGCGCGAGCACCGACGGGGCGAGCCAGAGATCGAGCCCGGAGTGGCGGTGCGCGAAGTGGAGCTGCACGGCGGCGAGCGCGGCGGGGCGCCACTCGAGCGCGCCGCGGCCGGCGAGGGGGACGCGGAAGACCTCGCGGACGCCGCTGAGAGCGGGGCGCTCGGCGGCGCCCTGGGCGGCGGCGGCGGGCGCGGGCGCCTGGACGACGGACGGAGCGGGCGCGTCGGTCAGCGACGCGAGCTGCGCGCGGGTCATCGGGCCGCGGAGGTAGCTCATGGCCCAGCGGGTCTCGAAGACGACGGGCGCGTCGTCGTGCACGTTGCGCATCCAGAAGCGCCGCGAGGAGAGCCCGGCGAGGGTGGCGCGCGCGTCGTCCGGATCGAAGGCCGCGCCGCTCGCCTGCGCCGCGCCGGCCAGGCCCTCCATCACGCGGTCCACGTCGCGCTCGGTGCTCAGCCGGCCGAGCCACCAGGTGCCGCAGTTGCTGAGCCCCTTGTAGTCCAGGTCGACCGGGTTCTGGGTGGAGAGCAGGACGCCCAGGCCGTAGGCGCGCGCCTGCTTGAGCAGGGTGAGCATGGGGCGCTTCGAGGGCGGCTCGGCCACGGGCGGGAAGAAGCCGAAGACCTCGTCCATGAAGAGCAGCGCGCGCAGGCTCGAGGTGCCCGGCTGGGCGCGCATCCAGGCGATGACCTTCTGCAGCAGCAGGGTCACGAAGAACATGCGCTCGCGCTCGGAGAGGTGCGCGATGGAGAGGATCGACAGGCGCGGCTTGCCCTCGGGCGACCAGAGGAGCTTCGCGACGTCCAGCTCCTCGCCCGCGAGCCAGGGCGCGAAGCCGGGCGAGGCGAGCAGGTGGTTGAGCTTCATCGCGAGCTTCTTGCGCGTGGCGGGCGAGCAGAAGTCGTCGAGGGGCAGGGCGCCGACGCGGTCGAAGGGGGGGCTGAGCACCGCGCGCACGAGGTCGGCCAGCTCGAGCTCGCGGCCCTCCGCCCACGCGCGGCTCAGGATCGTCGACAGGAGGATGTGCTCGCTCGAGGCGAGGGGATCCGGGTCGACGTCGAGCAGGGCGCAGAGGGCCGAGGCGCTGGCCGAGACCGCCTCGCGGCGCGCGTCGGCGTCGAGGCCGGCCGCGGGGGGCGCGAAGCGGCCGAGCACGTTCAGGGGCCGACCGCTCTCGCTGCCCGGCGTGTAGAGGACGCGCTCGACCGCGCCCTCGAAGCGGCCGATGCGCGCGCCGTCCTGACCGTGCGCGGCCAGCCCCTCTCGCCAGCGCGCGGCCACGACCTCGGCGTGCGCCTCGGGGGTGCGGCCGTGTCGGGTGGCCTCGGCCGGGTCGATCCAGGGCGCGAAGTCGTCCGCGCCGAGCTCGGGGAAGGTCAGGAGCAGGTTGCCGAGGTCGCCCTTGGGGTCGATGGCGATGGCCGGGACTCCGTCGAGCGCGGCCTCCTCGAGCACCACCACGCTGAGGCCGGTCTTGCCCGAGCCCGTCATGCCGACGCAGAGCCCGTGGGTGGTGAGATCCTTGGCGTCGTACAGGATGGGCTCGCGGGTCGTCTCGCCTACGCGCACGGTCCCCTCGAGGACACGGTGCCCGAGGTAGAACGCGCCGAGCTGCTCGAAGTCCTGCATCGCGCGGGATGCTATCAGCTGCGCGCTTCAGAGCGGCGCGAGCCCGGCCACGAACGCCGCCGCGCCCACGACCGAGGCGGCGGACACGGCGGTCAGGAGCACGGCGGCCGCGGCGCGGAGCGGCGCCTCGTGCAGCGCGCCGAGCCGCTCGCCGGTCAGCTGCGCGCGGTGTGGCCCCGCCCCGGTGAGGGCGACCCGCTCCAGGCTCGCGTCGCGCCCGAGGCGCAGGCCTGAGCGCCCGAGCCGCGCCGCGGCCGCGAGCCAGCTCCGGTAGAGGTCGCGCCCGGCGCTGAGGCCCGCGAAGGCGAGCGCGGCGAGGCCGCACACGAGGCCGGGGACCGCGCCGAGCCAGCCGTCCGCCTCGAGGAGGCCGACCGCGCTCAGCGCGAGCGAGGCGGCGGCGAGCCAGCCCGCGCCGAGGAGCCGCTCGCGCTCGAGGTGCCCGGGGCGCTCCGAGCGGGCCGACCAGCGCGTGAGCAGGACGAGCGGCGCGACGACGGTGAAGGCGATGAGCCCCGCGGGCACCGAGTACACGAGCCCGATCACGGTCGGGGCGCAGAGCACGGTCGGGGGGCCGACGTTGGTGCCGAAGGTCAGGGCGAGGGCGCCCACGCTCCCGTCGGCGTGCAGGGCGGCCTTGGCGCCGACGAGGGTGCACGCGAGGGCGACCAGGAAGAGCCCGCCGAAGAACGCGATGACGCCGGGCTCGGGCGTCGTGGTGCCCTGCATGGCGAGGAAGAACCGCGCCACCGACATCGAGACGACGAGCCCCGCCGCGGTCGCGGCCCACCAGCCGGTCCGCCGCGCGCCGACGCCCGTGTCCCACTCCAAGACTCCAGCGAGGATCCTCATTGCGCCCTCCTTTGAACGTGTTCAGTCAGAAGGTGGGGGCGGGCGGCCAGAAGTCAATCCCCCGCGGGTGATGGTGCCCGTGAAAGGGTTCAGCGGCTGGGCAAGATCGCCAGCTCGTCCTGGAGCTCGTCGAGCAGCGCGAGCACGGGGCCCTCGGCGGAGCTCTTCCGATGCACCACGTAGACGGGGCGGGTGGCGCCGATGTCGACGGGCAGGCGGCGCAGGTTGCCTCGCCCGCGGTAGCCGCGCGCGACCACGTCGGGGAGCAGGGCGAGGAAGCGGCCGGACGCGCAGACCTCGAGCGCGAGGTGGATGTCCGTCACCACCATGCCGACCTCGCGATCGTGCTCGCGCGGCCACGGGTGCACGGTGTTGGGCGGCGGGGCCACGAACGAGAAGCGCAGCACGTCGTCGCGCGGGGGCGTCTCCTCGGCGAAGAGCGGGTGCGCCTCGCCGCAGTAGACGCCGTACTTCATCTCGCCGAGGCGGTGCACGACGAGGGACTCGTCGGGCGTCGGGTCGTCGAGCACCGCGAGATCGAGGCGCCGGTCCGAGACCCACGCCTGCGCGGTGGCCGGGGCGTGCGCGCTCAGGTGCGGCACCACCAGCGGGTGGGACTCGACGAGGCGATCGAGCGCGCGGATCACGAAGGCCGACGCGAAGGGCTCGGGCGCGTTGACGCGGACCGGGCCGAGGAACTGCGACGTGCTCGCCGCGCTCAGCCCGCGATCGAGCCGGCTCATCGAGAGGCGCAGCGCCGCCAGCAGCTCGTCCCCCGCCGGGCTCAGCTCGAGGCGCCGCCCGACCCGCCGGAAGAGCTGCTGGCCCAGCTCGTCCTCGAGCTGCTTGATGGCGCGGGACAGCGCGCTCGGGGTCAGGCCGAGCATCTCCGAGGCGGTCGGCAGGTGCTCGGTCTCGGCCACCGCCCGGAAGGCCGGCAGCCAGTTCCACACCCGATAGAGCCGCCGCAGATGCTCCATGCCGCGCGGAGCATAGTGCCTCTCGAGCGGCCGCGTCAGCCGTGCGCGCGCAGGAAGGCGTCGATCTCGCGGGCCAGGAACACGGGCCGCTCGTCGTGGATGGAGTGCCCGGTGTCCGTCAGCAGGTAGCAGCGGCCGAGCCGGTGGAGCTGGTCGAGGTTCTTCGCGAGCAGGTCGGTCGCGGCGTAGATGTCGGCGAAGTCGAACGCGTCCTTCTGCCCGGTCAGGAGCAGCGAGCGCATCTTCTGGCCGATGAGGTGATAGCGCGGCAGCGCCCCCGCCTTGGTCGGCGTGCGGAAGCTGAACAGGAGCTGCTCGTAGGCGAGCCGCCAGGTGAAGCGGCGGTAGTGCTCGCCGTAGACCTCTTGCCGGGAGACGCGCGCGGCGTCGATGTAGGCCTGCTGCATCTTCACGCCGTCGTGGACCCAGTCGCTGCGCCACCACATCTGCGCGGTCTTCGGCTTGATGTTGCAGATGTTCTTGTCGAAGTTCTGGAAGAAGAACTGCTTGCGCGCGTTCGCGCCGTCCTCGGCCATCGTCGCCTGGCCGTAGGTCGTGTTCGGGCCCTGGTCCTTGAACAGATCGCCCTTGACCGGGCTCCAGACGCTGGCCGGAGACCACGCGACGATGCGCGGCGGGATCCAGGGCGAGCGGCCGGTCAGCGCCAGCCGCAGCGACATGTTGCCCCCCAGGCTGCCGCCCGCGGTGCAGGCGATCCGCGCGCGCACGCCCGGCACCTCGGCCTCGAGTGTGTCGACGAAGTTGGCGACGAAGTCGTCCAGGAAGTCGAGGAAGCCGAAGGGGCCGAAGTCGGTCGTGATCTTGGCGTTCACGTCGAGCATGGGGAGCTGGCCGGACGCGTCCGCGAGATCGATGCGCTGCGAGTAGCCGCTCGAGGGGAAGTCGAACGCGACGATGGCCGTGTCGCCGAGCCGGGTCAGCTCCGCGCCCGCGCGGTCGGCCTCCTCGAGCCGCGAGCCGAGGCCGTGCATCCAGAGCACGACGCGCTTGGCGTTCGCGACGTCCCCGATGAAGCTCGTGCGGATCCGGAGCGGCGCGAGGTTGCCCATCGGCACGCGCAGATCGCGCTGCGGGTTGTCGGTGACCTCGTTGTTGACCGGGCGGTGCGGGGGATCGACCTCCGCGCAGACGCCGATCCAGGTCTGGAGCTCTGGGTGGGCCGCGCGCAGCGTCGCTCGCTCGGCGCCGCCGAGCGGGAGGAGCCGCGCGACGAGCGTGGCCCGCGCGAGCGACTTCTCCGCCGCCGCGCGCACCTTCGCCGACCCGGGCGCGCCGCCGATCTTCTGGATCACCGCGTCGAGGCTGGGCGGGCCCTGGCTCCAGGACCGCCACGCGTGCGCGCCCGTGACCGCGAGATCGCTCATCGCCTGCCCGAGCGCGTCGCTGTTCGGGCCCACGTCCATCCGCGTGCGCGCGGCGGCGGCGAGGGACTCGAGCGGGTCCCGCTTCGCGGCGACCTTGCGCAGCGACTCGATCAGCCGGTTGTCGGTGTCGGGCTCGACCAGCGCGCTCGGCGGCGTGACGGGCACCTTCGGGATCGGGCACGGCTCCGGATCGAAGCGCTGTATGTTGCGAATCTCCATCGTTCCTCCCCTTCCTCCCGGGCGGAGGGTACCAGAGGCGACGCAAGGCGTGTTCGTGGGGGCGAGAGGGAATGGCGCCGCCCCCCTCCATCGTCCATCCTCCGCCGCATGAGCCGGACGCAGCAGCGAGCGATCCTCGTCTCCCTCTCGGCCCTCTCGGCGATGGCGTGGGCCGTCGCGTGTGGGGACGACGAAGAGGAGACCCGACCCGAGGTCACGGACGTCTCCGAGGAGGAGCCTGAAGCGGAGGCGAGCGACGAGGGGCCGGCGCCCGACGCCCGCGCGGAGCAGGTCCGGCGGGAGCTGGCCAGGACCCGCGTGCACCTGGATCTGCTCGCGCTCGCGCACCTCGCGGACGTCGAGCACCACGGGCTCTACATGGACTTCGGCACCCCGCAGCGCATGCACTGGACGATGGGGCGCTGGCACAACGGCTTCCTGCGCGACGTCACGGCGGGGGAGCGCGACTTCACGCGCATGGGCACCGACGCCCGCGCGTGGTTCCACCTCGACGAGGCCGGGGCGCGCACCCTGCGCTTCCGCGGGCGGCCGCTCGGCACGAGCGCCGTCGTCGTCTACGTCAACGGTCAGCGCGCGGGCCAGATCGACTTCGAGGGGCAGGGCGTGCAGGAGCACGACGTCGCGGTGGCGGCGAGCCTGCTCCAGCCGGGGGAGAACGCGCTGATGTTCCGCTCGAGCGGCACGCAGAGCGTGCAGGGCGAGGACGTCGCGGCGGAGATCGACAGCCTCTGGATCCTGCCCGAGACGCCGCCGAGCGGGCCCCTGCACGCGCCGCGCTACACCGAGCTGACGCGGGAGCTGACGGTGGGCGGCCAGGCGCGTCGGAGCGTGGTGGTGCGCGCGCCGAGCCGCGTGCGCTGGTACGCGGAGATCCCCGAGGGGGCGCGGCTCTCGTTCGGGCTCGGCGCGGACGGCGCGGCCACGGCGCGCGTGCGGATCACGCCGGAGGGTGGCGACCCGGTCGAGCTGCTCCAGGCGGAGCTGTCCGAGGGCTGGAGCGACCAGCTCCTCGATCTGTCGCGCTTCGCAGGCGAGGTCGTGCGCATCGAGTTCGACGTGACCGGCGAGGCGGCGGCGGTGGGCATCAGCGCGCCGTCCATCGTCGTGCCGCTGCCCGAGCAGGCGCTCGCGGCCGCGCAGGCCAACAGCGTCATCGTGCTCCTCATCGACACGCTCCGCGCGAGCAAGCTCAAGGCCTACAACCCGCGCTCGCGCGTGCAGACGCCGACCCTCGACGCCTTCGCGGGCGAGGCGGCGGTCTTCGAGCACGCGCAGTCGCCGGAGAACTGGACCAAGCCCTCGGTCGCCTCGATCCTCACCTCGCTCACGCCGACCACGCACAACACCAAGGAGCAGTCGAGCTCGCTCCCGCCCTCGGCGCTGATGATCAGCGAGGTCCTGCAGGACGCGGACTTCGCCACCGCGAGCTTCATCGCCAACGGCTACGTCTCGGACCGCTTCGGCTTCGACCAGGGCTGGGACCACTACACGAACTACATCCGCGAGGAGCGGAACACGGAGGCGGGCAACGTCTTCCGCGAGGCGATCCGCTGGATCGAGCAGCACCGCGAGGAGCGCTTCTTCGCCTACATCCAGACCATCGATCCGCACGTGCCCTACGACCCGCCGGACGAGCTGGTCTCGCTCTACGACTCCGGCGCCTATGACGGCCCGGTCTCTCCCCGGCGCACCGGGCTGCAGCTCGAGGACGTCAAGGCGGGCCGCTCGAGCTTCTCCGCGCGCGACATCCAGCGGCTCGAGGCGCTGCACGACGGCGAGATCACCTACCACGACCAGGAGATGACCCGCTTCGTCGCGCGCCTGCGCGAGCTGGGGCTCTACGACCAGATCCTCTTCGTGGTGACGAGCGATCACGGCGAGGAGTTCAACGAGCACGGCAGCTTCGGCCACGGGCACTCCATCTTCCAGGAGCTGCTGCACGTGCCGCTGATGATGCGCTGGAACGGCGCCATCCCCGCGTCTCGCATCGGCCCGACGGTGAGCACGCTCGACACCGCGCCCACCGTGCTCGAGGCGGTCGGCGTCCCGGTGCCCGACGTCTTCGAGGGGCAGAGCCTCCTGTCGACCGCGCGCGGGGTCGCGCGGCCGGGCCCGCAGATCGCGTTCAGCGACAAGCTCGACGACCGACGCGTGGCCACCGCGGCCGGCTACAAGCTCGTGGTCCGCGGCAACCTGACGTGGGCCTTCTTCAACCTCCGCGACGACCCGGGCGAGCAGAACCAGATCGACTCGGGGCGCCGTCACCCCATCGCGCTCCG
Organism: Sandaracinaceae bacterium; assembly: GCA_040218145.1. Classification (GTDB taxonomy): domain Bacteria; phylum Myxococcota_A; class Polyangia; order Polyangiales; family Sandaracinaceae; genus JAVJQK01. The sequence continues at coordinate 73,936 of JAVJQK010000085.1, forward strand.
CTACCTGCGCGGGCTCTACGGCCAGCACCTCGGCGCCAGCGACCGCGGCGACTGGCTCCTCGGCGGCACGGGCGGCGAGAGCCGGGTCCTGCCGCAGACCGAGAGCCAGATCGACGCCGAGCTCTGTCAGCAGCTGCTCTTGCTCGACTACGTCGACTCGCGCTGCGAGAACCTCAACTGAAGGCGCCGGAGAGGCCCGCGCCGAGCAGCGCCACGGCCACGATGACCAGCCCGATCCCGCCGCCCGCGAGGACGGCGAGGTAGGCGTGCCGGTCCTTGCCCTCCGCGCTCCGCAGGCGGACGGCCGCGAACACCACGGCGGCCAGCGCGATGGGCGCCACGCAGGGGCCGGTGAACATGCCGGCCACCGCGACGATCCAGACCACGAGCGCCGTGCGGTCGAGCGCGCCCTCGAGGCGGGTCAGGCGCACCGCGAAGGCGACCTGCACGACGAGCCACACGAGGGTCAGCAGGAAGATGAGCCCCACGGCGACGAACATGGCGATGGGCGTGCCGTCCATCGCGCGAGTGTATCCGGTTCAGGGCGCGTGGCAGAAGACGCAGCCGTACTCGGCGTTCGCGTACATGATGTCGAAGCAGCTGCCGTCCTCGCCGCGCTCCGCGAAGCGCGCGAGCAGCGCGTCGGGATCCGCCGCGGCCTCCTCGACCACCCAGCGATAGGGCCACGCGTCGAAGCCCTCGGCGCTCAGTGACTCGTCGAGGTAGCGCACGGTGGTCTCCCGGTCGCCGACGCGCGCGTAGTGCTCGGCCCAGTGATAGGCCATGCCCGGCCGCGCCCAGGGTGCGTGCTCGGTGTTGCGCTCGCAGAACTCGGGGCCCTCGCACTCCCACTCGTCGATCGCCTCGATCACGCGCTGCGGCACGCCCGTCGAGAGCGGGAGCCCGATGGCGGTGCCGCTGATGGAAGGGACGTTGCCGAGCGGGTCCTCCCGGATCTCGCGCTCCGCCGCGTCGTAGAGCTCCGTCGCGCGCGCGTCGTCGCCGGTCACGTGGGCGATGGCGATCTCCATCGACGCCTTCCAGCTGACCACGATCGAGTAGTCGGGCGCGAGGCGCTCGGTCTGTTCGAAGTCCGGCACGATGCTCGCGACGAAGCGGATCTGATCGTCGCCGACGTTCTCCTCGATCGCGATGGCCATCGCGAGCTGCCCGCGGCGGAAGTAGACGTTGGCGCGCTCGAAGGACAGCGCGGGGTCTCCCGGCGCGTGCTCGTCGAGGACGGCGCCGAAGTCCGCGTGCGCGTCGACGCGCTCGTCGCGATCGACCTGGAAGACGCGCCAGTAGTATTGCTCGACGCACTCGTAGGCGCGCGCCTCGTCGAGCCCGATGCAGTCGGGGGTGAAGGGTTGGGGCTGGTCGCAGCCGGCGACCATCAACAGAGCGAGCGCGAGCAGGCGATTCATGGGACCTCCGTGGAGAGAGTCCGAGCGCCCCCGACAGGCGGGAGTTTGGGGATGGGGGTAGGGAGTACCCGTCGGGGGAGCTCAGAAGGGCAGGTTCGTGTTGAGCATGATGTCGAGCGCGACGTCCCCCGGGCCGGCGGCGGTGACGCTGGGCGCCGAGAGGCCGTTCAGGGAGACGAGATCGCCGCGGTCGGGGCCGGGCGCGCTCGGGTCGACGTTGGCGTTGTCGTCGAGGAAGGCGATGACGAAGTAGGGCTCGCTCCGCGGCGGCAGCTCGTCCACGCGATAGGGGACCGCCGCGCCCGGATCGCGCATGTCGGCGTCGTCCACCCGCGCGTTCCCGACCACCCTCGCGGAGTCGCGATCGAGCACCGGGTCGCGATCGAAGACGGCGACGTAGAGGTGACCGACCCCACCCGCGCGCGGCTCGGCCGTCCGGGTGACGACGCCGACGAGGCTCGCGCTCGACGCCGCGACGCCGGAGTCCGGGTCGGAGGGCGGGTCCGAGGGCGGCGGCGGACCCGCGTCGCCCGCGGGTCGCGTGACGCCCGCGTCCGTCGGCGCCGCAGGGCCGGAGTCGGACGGGGCAGGGCCGCCGTCGAGGGACGGCCCCTCGCCGTCGCACGCCGAGAGGAGGGCAAAGGAGAGGAGCGCGCTGAGCATGGTTCGGTTCACGGCGCGGAGTATGAGCTACAAGTAGGAAGTGTCACTTCTTACTCTGCCTTACGGCGGGCTGTCTGGCGGCGCTCCGCGCGGAGGGGCTCCTCTTCGTCGGATCGCCGCGCGCGGTCAGGGCTCGGCCGGCAGCTGCGATAGGCTCCGATTGGCATGATCCCCGCGCTGCTCATGACGCTCGTGGAGGCCGCGGTCCTCTCCGGCGTGTTCGCCTACCTGTATCGCGCGCGGCGCGAGGCGTTCCTGGGCTGGTGGACGGCGGCGCTCGCCGCGTCGGTGGTGCGGCACGCGATGAGCGTCGTGGGCGCGCTCTCGGGCCTCTCCGGGTTCACCATGCTCGAGCAGGCGGCCGCGCTCGCGCAGGCGAGCCTCGTGCTGGGCGGCGCGCTCGCGCTCTCCGGCCGGACCCTGCCGCGCCGCTACGTCGCCCTCGCGCTCGTCGGGCTGATCTGGATCGTGACCGCCCACGGGCTGAACCTCCCGTTCTTCGCGCTCACGCTCCCCACCTTCGCGTTCCTGGGCGCGACGAGCATCGCGGCCGGCGTGCTCGTCTGGCGCGCCGAGCGGGCCCGGGGCGCGCGCTGGTTCGCGGGCGGGGTGCTCGTGGTCTGGGGGCTGCATCAGCTCGACTACCCGTTCCTGCGCCCCGATCCCGCGGTGGCGCCCTGGGGCTACGCGCTCGCGGCGGTGCTCGAGCCGCTGACCGCGGTCGGGTTCCTGGTGCTCGCCAACGAGCGCGCGCTGCGGACGGAGCGCGAGAGCGCGCGGCGACACCGGGCCCTGCTCGACAACCTCCCGGTGGGCGTGTTCGAGGCGTCGCTGAGCGGCCGCGTGCTCGACGCCAACCCGGCCCTCGTCCGCATGCTCGGGTTCGAGTCGGTCCAGTCCCTGCTCGACGCCGATCCGGAGCGGCTCCTGGGGCTGCTCGGCGAGGGGGCGCGCGATCCGGCGCGCCTCTGGGCCGGGGCCGAGATCGCGACGGCCGGCCCCACCGAGCTCCGCATCGAGCGAGCGGACGGCGCGCCGATCCGCGTCGTGCTCCACGGGACCCTGGTCGAGGGAGAGGACGGCGAGCCGTCACACTTCGAGGGGATCGTGCGCGACGTGACCGAGCGCCGTCGGCTGCAGCAGATCCTCGACCGACAGCGGCGGATGGAGGCGCTCGGCCGGCTCGCGGGCGGGGTCGCGCACGACTTCAACAACCTCCTGACGGTGATCCGCGCCGGGACGAGCATCCTCCTCGCGACGCCGAGCGCCGACCCGGCCCAGGCGCGGTGGATCTCCGACATCGACGCCGCGTCGGGGCGCGCGGTGCAGCTGACCCGCAAGCTCCTCGCCCTCGCGCGCGGGCGCGCGGCCCCCATGGTGGAGGTCGACGTCAGCGCCGTCACCCGCGAGGCCCGCGCGGTGCTCGAGCGCCTCTCGGGAGAGGCCGTGCGCATCGAGCTCGACCTCGAGGACGCGCCCGGGATGGTGCGCATGGAGGAGGGGGCGCTCGACCAGATCCTGCTCAACCTCACGACCAACGCCCGCGACGCGATGCGGAAGGGCGGGCGCCTGCACGTCAGCTGTGGCGGCGTCGTGCTCGGGCGCGCCGAGGCCAGCGCCCTCGCGCTCGAGCCCGGGCCGCACGTGCGCCTTCGCTTCTGCGACGAGGGCGCGGGCATGGACGCGGAGACGCAGCGGCACATCTTCGAGCCCTTCTTCACCTCCCGCTCGGAGGAGGGCGGCACGGGGCTCGGCCTCGCGACGGTGTTCGCGCACGTGGACAACGCGGGGGGCCGGATCGAGGTCGACAGCGAGCCCGGGCGAGGGAGCGAGTTCTCGGTGTACTGGCCCGTCTCGGACGCCGAGGTGCGCCCCGCCGCCGTCGCGCGAGAGCAGGCCGCGCGCGGCGGCCACCGCGTGCTGGTCATCGACGACGAGGACGCCGTCCGCGACGCGGTCGTGTCGATGCTGGAGCGCGGCGGCTTCAGCGTGCTGAGCGCGAGCGGGCCGGAGGAGGCGATGCGCGTCGCCTCGGACGATCCGGAGCTCGACGTGGTGCTCTGCGACGTGCACCTCGGCGAGAGCAGCGGGCCGGCGCTGGTGCGCGCGCTGCGCCCGAAGCTGGCCGGCGCGTCGTTCCTGTTCATGTCGGGCTACGCGACCGACGCGCTGGACGAGGACACGCTCGGCCGGCTGATCCCGAAGCCGTTCACCATGCAGGAGCTCTTCGCGCGCATGGAGGCGCTCGGGGTGCGCGCGCCGGCCGTCGAGTCGCGCGTCTCCTGACGGCGCGCTCCCCCTACCGGTGCGTGCGCGCCGCGTGGCATCGTCGCGCCCCGTGCGCCTCCTCGACGCCGCTCTCGCGCTCTACGCGCTCGTCTGCCTCGCCGCGATCACGTGGCCCGGCTACGCGTGGCTCGGCAACCGCATCGAGCCGCTCGTGCTCGGGCTGCCGTTCAGCCTCGCGTGGAACATCGGCTGGGTGTCGCTGACGTTCTTCGTGCTCGGCGCCTACTACCTCTTCGATCAGCGGAGCGAGGCGCGATGAGCGGCGCCATCGTCGTCGGCGTCTGCGCCGTCTACCTGCTGGCGTGCGTGGGGCTCGGCACCTTCTCCAGCCGCGGGCGCGCCACGAGCACCGTCGGCTACGTGGCGGGAGACCGCGGGCTCGGGCTGCTCCTGATGTACTTCATCACGGGGGCGACGATCTTCAGCGCCTTCGCCTTCCTCGGCTTGCCGGGCTGGGCCTACTCGCGGGGCGCGGCCGCGTTCTACATCCTCGGCTACGGTGCGCTCGGCTTCCTGCCGTTCTACTTCCTCGGCCCGCGCGCGGCGCGCCTCGGGAGGGCCCACGGCTTCGTCACGCAGGCGGAGATGGTCGCGGCGCGCTTCGAGACGCCCGCCCTCGCGGGGGTGATGGCGCTGGTGAGCGCGGTGGCGTTCGTGCCCTACCTCGCGCTCCAGATGAAGGGCGCCGGGCTCGTGCTCGAGACCGTCACCGAGGGCGTGGTCTCCGAGGCGCTCGGCGCGGCCATCGTGTACGGCGTCGTGCTCGTCTACGTCCTGAAGAGCGGCGTGCTCGGGGTCGGCTGGACGAACACGTTCCAGGGAATCTTCATGATCGCGCTCGCGTGGGGGCTCGGGCTCTACCTCCCCACGCTTCGGCACGGCTCGCTGACGCAGATGTTCACCACGATCGCGAGCGAGCGCCCGGAGCTCCTGACGGCGCCCGGCCTGAGCTCCGACGGCGCGCCGTGGCACTGGGCCGAGTACAGCTCGGCCGTGGTGGTGAGCATCATCGGCTTCAGCGCCTGGCCGCACCTCTTCATGAAGGCCTTCACCGCGAAGAGCGACGCGACGCTCCGGCGCACGGTGGTGCTCTACCCGACGTTCCAGATCTTCCTCGTGCCCCTCTTCCTGATCGGCTTCGCCGGGGTCGGCTTCCTCCCGGCGCCCTCTCGGCCCGACCAGATCCTCCCGCACCTGCTGATGAGCCTCGAGCTGTCGCCGTGGCTCGTCGGGCTCTTCTGCGCGGGCGCGCTCGCGGCCTCCATGTCGAGCGGCGACGCGATGGTGCACGCGGTCGCGTCGATCACCGTGCGCGACGGCTGGGTCACCGCGCTCCGAAAGACGCTCTCCCCCGGCCGCGAGCTCGGGTCCATCCGCGCGCTCGTCGTGCTCTACCTGTTGCTCGCCTATGGCGTCGCCATCCTCTACGACGGCTCGCTCGTCTTCCTGCTCCTCAGCGCCTACGGCGCGGTCGTGCAGTTCATGCCGCTCCTCGTGGCCTGCCTCTACTTCCGCCGCGCGACGGGCGCGGGCGCGCTCGCCGGCCTCCTCGGGGGCTCGGCCCTGACGACCGTGTTCGTGGCGTTCCCCGAGTGGCGCCCCTTCCCGGTGCACGCGGGGCTCTACGGGGTGGCGCTCAACGTGCTCTTGCTCGTCACCGTCTCGCTGGCCACGCGTCCGCCCGGCTCGCGGGAGCGCTTCCTGGCCGACGCGGCGGCGGAGTAGAATCGCCCCGTGCGCTTCGCCTGGGTCGCCCTCTGCCTCGCTGCGCTCGAGCTCTGCGCGTGCGCGGGGCCCGAGCCGGAGCCGTTCGAGACCTCGCTCGTGGTGCAGCGCCTGACCATCGACGGCGTGACGCAGCCGGGCGAGCTCTTCCGGCGCCGACCGGAGCTGGCGCAGCCCTTCGAAGACATCTTCGAGCTGGTGGCGTGCACGGGCGGGCAGCCCCTCGCCCTGCGCGTGGAGGGTGAGACGACGGACGGACAGGGCTTCGGACACGCGTCGCTCGTCCTGACCACGGTCGTCGAGGGCGAGCCCTGCGACGGGGACGGCACGCTCGCCGTGCAGCCGATCAGCCTGCTCGAGGACCGTCAGGCGCGGGTGCGCGGCCCGGTGTTCATCGACGGGGTGACGGTCGACGGCCGCATCCCGCTCGGGCGCTTCCAGATCGGCTCGGACACGCTCGACGAGTTCCCGACCTGGTGGGCGCTGACCGTGCGGGGGCGAGAGCTGGCCGGGCGCGGCATCGTGCTGTCTACAGGGGAAGCCGACACGGTCTGGCCGCCTCAGCAGCTCGCGTCGGTGCCGGTGATGGAGACCGGGCGGAGCGTGCTCGATGTCTTGATCGGCGAGGATCTCCAGCCCGACGTGGACCTCGACGAGGACGGCCTCGAGCGCTGGCTCCTCGAGGGAGGTCGGGTCGTCGGCTGCCGGGAGGCGGGCGGCGAGCCCGTGCCGATGGCGGACTGCGTGCCGGCCAACGGCTTCGTCGACGGCTACGACCTGCGGCTGCGCTTCCGGCTCGTGCCCGTCACGCTCATGGACTGATCAGCGGGCAGTCGCACCAGACCGCGACCTCCTGGATCGTGCCGAGCTCGATCACCCCGTCGCCGAGGCTCTCGCATCGGAGCGCGAGGTTCCCGTCGCAGTCGGGCCCGGTCCAGCCGGTGATCAGGATGTCGACCCCGTCCGACGGCGAGCCGCGCCGCAGGTACTTCAGCTCGAGCAGGTCGTCCCAGTCGCAGAGCGGCGCCGCGGTGACGGCGTGGAGCGCGGGGATGCAGTCGGGCTCGGTGCCCTGCGTCCCGTCCACCCGGAGCAGCTCCGTGCGGAAGGAGCCGACGGACCCGAGCGGGCACGCGAGATCGCTCGGCCCCGCGTCCCCCATGGGCGGGCCGCACATGCCGGGGACCTTGAACGCGAGGTCGACGCGGCGGAACCCCGTGTCGCTGCATCCCACGCCCGCGAGCAGCGCGAACACGGCAAGCCACGCGCGCCGATCAGAAGTCATCGATCACCGTCCCGCCGACGAGGTGCACGTCCGGCTCCACCAGCACGAGCAGCGCCGCGGTCACGAGCACGAAGGTGAGCCCCCCCGAGACCGGCACCCAGAAATACCACTGGCCGTACCAGGGCAGGGTCGGCTCGGGCAGGGTCTGCTCGAGGTGCGCGAGCGCGGCCGACGCGTCGTCGCGCTCGGTCTCGAAGGGCTCGCCGAGCGGCGCGCCGCGGGCGTCGAAGAGCGCGAGCCGGAACGCGTCGCGATCGAGCCGCAGCACCAGCAGCACGTCGGCCTCGGTCAGCGTCGCGGCCTGCGCGCGCCACAGGGGCTCCGCGTCGGGACCGTCCCCGCGGAGAGCGCGCAGCGCGGCCTGCGCCCGGTGCGGCGCCGCCCCCGCCGTGAGCGCGACGCTCCGCTCGGTGGGCTCGCCGGCCGCGACGTTGACGAGCTGCGCCTCCGGACGGAAGCCGTCGCGCTCGATGGTGATGTAGTGACGCCCGGGCGAGATGGAGCCGAAGCGCGCTGGCGAGAGGCGGGGCTCGCAGCCGTCCACGCTGACGCGCGCGCCCGGCGGATCGGTGATGACGTGCAGGGACGCGTCCTCGCTCACGCTCTCGGTCGCCTCGGCGAAGAGCGCGATCAGCTCCGGCGGGTGGCGGGCCGGATCGGGGTGACACGCCGGATCGATGTGGTGGCAGGTGCGCAGCTCCTCGATGGCCGCGTCGCGCTCCCCGTGGACCTGGAGCACGTTCGCGAGCTGGAGGTGCAGGGCGGCGAGGCGCTGCCGACCGGTGGCCCGCGCGGCGAGCGGGCGCAGCAGATCGAGCGCCTCGGCGAGCTGCGTGGTGGCCCCCGCGTAGTCGAAATTGGAGAAGGCCTCGTCCGCCTCCGCCATCCGGTGCTGGGCCTCCATCTCGACCGCGTCGGTGTCCTCGCGCTCGGCGTCCGCGGCCAGCGAGGCGAGCCGCGCGAGGCTGGTCAGCTCGAGGTCCTCGCGCTCCGTGATGCGGCGCCGGAGCACGCGCTCGGCCTCGGAGCTCTCCGCCGCGTCGCCGCTCGGGACCAGCAGGACCGTGGTCGTGCGCACCGCCGCCCCGCCCCCGCACGCGACCGAGAGCAGGGCCGCGAACATCACGGCCATGCTACCGTTGACGGGAGAGCGCCGATGGCCGCTTCGACCCGGTTCGACCGCTACGAGATCCTCGCACCGCTGGGCGTCGGCGGCATGGGCGAGGTCGTCAAGGCGCGCGCGGTCGGCCCGCACGGCTTCGAGAAGATCGTCGCGATCAAGCGCATCAAGGCCGAGTGGGCGCAGCAGGAGGCGATGGCGCAGCGCTTCATCCGCGAGGCGCAGATCGCCGCGCGGCTGCAGCACGCAAACATCGTTCAGGTCTTCGACTTCGGGCGTCACGAAGACGAGCTGTTCATCGTCATGGAGTTCATCGACGGCCAGAGCGTCGACACCATCCTCGCAGCGCTCGCGGAGAAAAGGAAGAGGCCGACGCTGGCCCAGACCCTCCAGATCACCCTGGACGTGGCGCGCGCGCTCGACTCCGCGCACTCGCTCCGCGGCAAGGAGGGCGAGGAGGCGGGCGTCATCCACCGCGACGTCAGCCCGGCCAACGTGCTCGTCAGCCGGCAGGGCGTGGTGAAGCTGACCGACTTCGGCATCGCCGCCTTCTCCTCGCACGAGGCGCGCACCTCGCTCGTGGCGGGCAAGCCGCTCTACATGGCGCCCGAGCAGATTCGCGGCGAGGCGCTCGACGCGCGCTGCGATCTCTTCGCGGTCGGCATCGTGCTCTACGAGATGATCACCGGCCAGCGCCCCTGGAAGGGCATGGTCGATCCCTCGGCCGACGCGACGCTCGAGGGCATGGACTACCAGGCGCCGTCCACGCTCGCGACCGGGATCCCGCCCGAGGTCGACGCGCTGGTGGAGCGGCTGCTGCAGCCCGTGCGCGAGCGACGGGTGGAGACGGCGCGGGACCTGACCAAGGAGATCCTGGCTGTCAGCTACAAGTGCCAGATCGTGCTCGACCCGGGGGAGCTCCGCCCGCTCATCGGGGAGGGCCCGGCGGACGCGCACGCGCCCACGCAGCCGTCGAACCCGAGCCGCCTCGAGACGCTGGTCGCCACCGGGGTCTCTCCCGACGGGGTGACGATGCTCGCCCCCGGATCCGAGCCCGAGGTCGTCGCGCGCGTGGGGCCCGCGCGGGAGAAGCGTGAGCTGCCGATGTGGGCCTTCGCGGCGTTGATGCTCGCGGTGGTGGGTGGGGCGACGGCCTGGGCGATGACCGGGAGCGGAGGAGAAGGAGAGGCGAGGGCCGAGGTCAGGGTGGCGAGCGAGGAGTCCGGTTCGGGCTCCGGTACCGAATCCGAGTCCGCTTCCGCTGCCGAGTCCGCTTCCGCTTCCGCTTCCGCTGCCGAGTCCGCTTCCGCGACCGAGTCCGCTTCCGAGTCCGCTTCCGAGTCCGCTTCCGAGTCCGCTTCCGAGTCCGCTTCCGAGTCCGCATCCGAGTCCGCTTCCGGATCCGAGTCCGCTTCCGGATCCGAGTCCGCTTCCGGATCCGAGTCCGCTTCCGCTGCCGAGTCCGCTTCCGCTGCCGAGTCCGCTTCCGCTGCCGAGTCCGCTTCCGCTGCCGAGTCCGCTTCCGCTGCCGAGTCCGCTTCCGCGTCTGCCTCTGGCTCGGGCTCCGCTTCGGGGTCTGGGCGGCGGGCGCGGGGGACGGGGACTCGGCGCGTACGGGGCGGGGAGGGCGCGGGGCCACGGGCCGGGGCCGTCGAGGGAGTCGGGGCGCTCGATGTGTTCTCGCGGCCATGGGCCGAGATCTGGATCGACGGCGTGCAGCACGGTCGCAACGCGCCTGCGCGCGGGATCCAGGTGTCGGCCGGGCAACACACCGTGAGGCTGGTCAACCCCGTGCTGGGCCTCGAGCAGGTGCGCACGGTGAACGTGCCGGCCGACGGCCGGGCGCAGATCCGGGTCTTCCTCGACGCACCCGCGGAGTGAACGACAGGTGGCGCTGGGGGCCCAGGGACGGCGCTGGGGGCCCAGGGACGGTGTTTACTTGTGACCGGACTTTTTGCGTATCCTCAGCTGTGGGTACGCAAACTTTCCGGTAACAAGTAAACACCGTCCCCGCTGTCGCGTCCCCGCTGTCGCGGCGGGGATACGCGCGCGCTCGCTCAGGACGTGGACATCGCGCCGATGAGGATGCGCAGGAGCGTCAGTGTCGCGCTGATTCCGAACCCGATGAGCGCGCCCTGCTTGGTGTCTCGCCCCGTCTGGAAGAGGTGGACGCCGATGAGCCCGATGCAGCCCAGGAAGAGGCCCAAGGCCACACCGAGCGCCATGCTTCCACGGAGGACCGGGCGCTCGTCGGCGCCGAGATACGAGCCCTCCACGCGTGCAGAGTCGAAGTCGTAGCCGCAGTCGCAGCGGGAGGCACTCCCGGGGTTGACCAGGCGGCATCGCGGGCAGTCTCGTGCCGACACTCGCGCACGCTAGCAGCGCGTTGCGCTCTGGAGAAGACTCGCTCACCGGTCGCCGGGGACTCGCCGCACGCGCAAGCGCACGCGCGGGTCGTGGATCGAGACCACCTCGAGGCTGCGCGGGAGGTGCACGAGGTTCGGCTTCACGCGGAAGCCGCGGCGGCCTTCGATGACTCGCCCCGCGTCGATGAGCACGTTGGCGTCTTCGGGCTGCAGGCTCCAGAGGCGTATGCGCGGGCCGTTGACGGTGATCTCCACCTCCGCCGGGCGCGCCTCGACCAGCTCGAAGCCGTCGGGCAGGTTCATCACCTCGACCGGGATGCTGAGCGTGCGCTCCGCCTGCGAGACGTTCGGGGCGACGAAGGCCCACAGCATGCCCGCGAGGGCGGCGCCGACCACGAGGTCCAGCCACGCGCCCGCGCGTCGCCACGCGGGGCCGCTCTCGCGTCGCGCCTCGCCGATCTCCTGACCGAGCCGCTCGCGCAGGGTGGTCACGAGCGCGCCGGGGGGGATCGGGACGAGCGCGCCCTTCTCGGCGAAGGACACGGTGCCCCGCTCCTCGGAGACGACCAGGGCCAGGGCGTCGCAGCGCTCCGCGAGCCCGAGCGCGGCCGCGTGGCGTGTGCCGCCAGGGCCGAGCGCGGCGTGATCGGCCGACAGCGGCAGGTGCACCCCGAAGCGCGTCAGCCGGCTCCCCTCGACGACCACCGCGCCGTCGTGACCGGGCGAGCTCGGGTCGAAGAGGCTCAGCACGAGCGGCTCGCTGATGCGCGCGTCGAGGAGGTCACCCCCGCTGAGGCAGTGCTCGATGGCCTGGTCGCCCGGGAAGACGAAGAGCGCGCCGATGCGCTTGTCGCTCATCTGCCGGACGGCGCCGATCAGGGCGTCGACCTCGGGCGCGGTGCGCTCGTGGCGGCGCCGGCGCGTGAACCAGGTCGCGAACGACTCGAACCCGTGGCGGATCTCCGCCTGGAAGGCGATCGCGAGGCAGACCGCGACGGCGGCGAAGGAGACCTGGAGGAGCCAGGACGCGGTCCCGAGCCCCGCGAGCTGCGTGACGACGAGCAAGGCCCAGAGGCCGCCGAGCGCCAGCCCCGCGACGCCCATGCGGCTGCGGCGCACGAGGTAGGACGCTGCGGTGAGGAGCAGCGCCGCCACGACGAAGTCGACGACCGAAAGGACGCTCACGGCTCCCCCGACGCTATCCCCCGTTCCGCCGGTGGGAAGCGGTCAGAAGATGCCGGACACGTGCAGCGTGCCCCCGCCGGGCGCCGGGGCGAACCCGACGCGGGTCGCGGGGTCGTCGGCCTCGTCGAGCCCCAGGAACACGAGCAGGGTGAGGCCGTAGCAGCCGGCCGCGGCGAGCGTGTAGCCGATCGAGTCCACACCGAAGTCGCCGTCGACCAGCCAGCTGGTGGCGGCGGCGATGGCGCCGAGCCCGCCGAGGGCGGAGAAGACGGCCGCGGTCCAGGCCCAGCCGGATTGGTGGCTGTAGAGCTTCACCTCGCCGATGACGCTGCCCACCATGAGCACCAGGCCCACCCCCGAGAACGCGGCCGAGAAGAGGTAGGAGAGCGTCGCCGCCAGGACGAGGTCGCGGTCGGTCGAAGACGCCTCCACGAGCACCGCCGTGGTGCCGGCGACGCCGAAGCCGCCGAGTACGGCGAACCCGAAACCGAGCATGAAAGGCATCGGCGCCGGGAGTAGCTCGGGGGCCGGGCGCGGCGCGAGCCGAGGAGTGACCCACGCGGTGGGCGCGCCCGGCGACTGAACGACCGGCGGTGGAGGGAGCGCCGTCGGGGGCGCGGGTGGGGCCGGCTGCGTGATGGCGGGCTGGCCGGCCGGCGGGGGAGGGGGGACCTCGACGCGCGCCGGGTCCTCGCCCTCGGGCGGCTGCGCCGTGGCCGACGGCGGCGCGAGCGTCCCGGCGAGGGGGAGCACGACCCACAGCAGAGCGCAGAGCGTTCCCCTCGAGCGCAGTGAATGGGCCGAGCGCAGTGAACAGGTCGAGCACGACCTGCCTCCGGGCCCGACGATGCGATCAGAGCAAGGCATCAGCATAGGGAGAGAGGCGCAAGTTTCGCATGGCTGCCTCGAGCGGAGCGAGGGGCCAGCGCGCGTCCTGTACTTCGACGGGCGTGCCCCGTGAGGCCATGGCCCGCGCGGCGAGCAGGCGCGTGGCGCGGTCCCGGAGGCCGCGGCTCAGGGGGCGCCCCTCGATGGTCAGCCGGTGGCCGTGGGCCAGGGTGCGCAGATAGAACGCCTCGGCCGCGGGGTCGACGGCCGGCAGCGGCCACGTCGGCTCGGCGAGCGCCTCGGCGATCCACCGCGCGACCCGCCGGGAGCGGTCGGAGCCGCCCCGCCAGCTCGCCTCGAGCTCCGCCACCTCGGCCGCGCGCGCGGCGAGGGCCTCGAGCCAGGGCGCGATCTCGGCCTGCTCGGGGAGCGCGGCCGTCTCCACCGTGGCGCCGTCCAGGCCGTGCGCTTCGATGTGATCGGCGAGCCCCCACGCGACGGCCACCGCGTCGCGCACCGTATCTTGCCCGGGAGAGAGCGCGCGCACCAGGTCGTCGGAGAAGCGGCGCAAGGCGGCGATGGGCGCCGTGCGCATCGCGGAGAGGGGCACCGGGTCGGGCACGTGCACGACCGTGGCCTGCGGCCCGAGCTCACCCAGCGTCCGCGCCGCGGGGGCGATCAGCGGCTCGGCCTCCGCAGACGGCGCGGCGGCGCTCGCGAAGACGCAGCCGCACTCCGGCAGCGCGCTGACGCGGACGGCCTCGCCGTCGTCGACGAGCATGGCGGGGTAGAGGCGGCAGGGGAAGGGCTTGGCCCGGGCGCCGTCCCGTCGGTGCAGCCCGCACAGTCCGTCGTCCTCGAGATAGAGGCAGCGCCCCTCCACCTGCGCCACGGCGAGCGACCACGCCTCCATGTCGCCCCCGCTGAGCGGGGTGAAGGCCTCGTCGGCCGGGAGCGGGAGCGTCATCTCCGCGGAGGTCAGCCTCGCTTGCATGGCCTCGAGGCGCGTGAAGGCGACGCTCCCGTAGGTGCGGCAGCAGCTGCCGTTCCCGTCGCACGCGAAGCGATAGCCGGGGAGGGGCTCGAGCGGGCGCGCTTCGTTTCGCGTGGGAGCGGCGACCGGCGCGGGGGGCTGCGGTTGCTCGATCCCGTCGACGAGCACGCCCGCCTCGGTCAGCCCCTCGAGGAGCGCGCGCAGGTCGGCCTCGCCGCGATAGAGCCCGCTCCGCGAGGCGGCGAGACAGAGCGCGTCCAGGTCGCGCGTGCCGTCGGCCTGCCGGAGCACCATCCAGCTCGCGGGCTCGATCTCGAGCACCACGCCGCGGCGCGGATCCTGGAGGATCACCTTCGCCTCTCCGTCCGCCAGGTGAAGGCGCGCGAGGACCTCGGGGGCGAGGCGCGGTCGCTCGGGCACGCTCACGCCTCCACCTCCCAGCCGAGCGCCTCCGCCGCGAAGCGCGCCGCCGCGCGGAGCTCCGGCGCCTCGCCTCCGAGCGCGTCGCGCAGCGCCTTCTCCGAGGCCTCCCGCGAGGCGCCGACGATGCCCAGCCAGCACAGCCCGCGCGCCGGCTCGCGCCCGAGGATCTCCAGCACCGCGTCCTCGTCGAGCGTCTCGACCACCTCGCGCGCCTGCGCCGCGAGCCCCTCCGGGTCGTGCCCCGAGAACACGAGGTAGCGGGCGTCGATCCGATGATCTTCGACCAGCGTGATCAGCCCCTCGGCCGTGGCGTAGATGACCTGACGCGGTCGCCCCTCGCGCTGGGGGAACACGTTGGCGAGCGACCACCCGAGCGCGATCGCGGCCGAGTCCACCTCGTCGCGACCGGACGGCGGCTTCAAGAGCAGGCGCATCGCGGGATGGTGCACGCCGCGCTGGTCCGGATTCAACCGGGCAGTCTCTCAGCCCTGCGCCACGCGACGGAGCACGCGCCCGCCCCGCGCCCCGGTGTGCGCGCCGTCCTTCACCGTCCACGCGCCGTTGACGAACACGTGATCGATGCCCTCGGGCGGGTTGCGGGGGTCGGCGTAGCTCGCGCGATCCTTCACCGCCGCGGGGCGGAAGATCACCAGGTCCGCGTGGGCTCCCTCGCGCAGCACGCCGCGGTCGGTCAGCCCGAGCTTCGCCGCGACCATGCCCGTCATCTTGTGCACCGCCTCCTCGAGCGTGAGCAGCCCCAGCTCGCGCACGTAGTGCTCGAGCACCCGGGGATAGGTGCCGTGCGTGCGCGGGTGGGGCTTGCCCTCGCGCTGCGGGAAGCCATCGGTGCCGATCATGGTGTGGGGGTGCTTCATCACCCGCTGCACGTCGCCCTCGTCCATCACATGCGCGATCGCGGCCACGGCCGTCTCCTCCTCGATGAGGAGATCCATCATCGCCTCGTAGAGCGGCTGGCCGCGCGACTTGGCCATGTCGGCCAGGCTCATGCCCTCGTACTGGTGCTGGCGCTTCGTCGAGCTGATGACGATCACTTTGCTCAACTCGCGAAGCAGGAGCGGCAAGAGCAGCCGCTTGGGGAAGATGCTGTCGAGGATGCCGGGCAGCTTCGCGAACCCGAGCAGACGACGCTTGCTGTCCTCCACGATTCGCGCCCGCATCGCGGGGTCTCTCAGTCGCTTCAACAGCGCGCCCTGCTCACCCTCGAAGGCCCACAGCGGGACGAACATCGCGCTGAGCACGGTGGAGCCCGCGGTGTACGGGTAGACGTCGCTGTGCACGTCGAGGCCGTCGGCCCGCGCCTCCTCGAGGAGCTTCAGCGTGGCCTTGGTCTTGCCCCAGTTGAAGCGCCCGGCCGCCTTGTGGTGACTGATCTGGACGCCGACCCGCGCCTCGCGCCCGATGGTCAGCGCCTCCTTGACCGACGGCACGAGCCGCGTGCCCTCGTCGCGCATGTGCGTGGCGTAGAAGCCGCCGAACGGGTGGAGCACCTTGGCCAGCTCGACCAGCTCCTCGGTCTCGGCGAACGCGCCCGGCGGATAGACGAGCCCGGTCGACAGCCCGAACGCGCCCTGGGAGAGCTGGGACTCGGTCAGCTCGCGCATGGAGGCCATCTCGCTCGCGGTCGGCTTGCGCTCCTCCATGCCCATCACCGCCCCGCGCACGTTCCCGTGCGGGACGAGGCACGCGACGTTCACGGACACGCCGTCCGCGTGGAGCCGGTCCGCGTAGGCGTCGAGGTCGCGGTAGCAGCCGCCGCCTTGCTCGCCGAAGATCATCGGCTGGATCAGCTCGTAGAACTTCTCGACCTGCGCGTTCGCGGGCGTCAGCCCGAGGCCGCAGTTGCAGACCACCTCCGTGGTCACGCCCTGCAGCACCTTCGCGCTCGCGTCGGGCTGCCCCGGGAGCGTGAAGTCCGAGTGCGAGTGCATGTCGAGGAAGCCCGGCGCGATCACCGCGCCGCCCACGTCGAGCACCTCATCCGGCGCGAGGCTCGTCTCTCCCAGCTCCGCGATGTGCGCGTCCTCGACGAGCAGCGAGCCCTCCCGCGCCGGGGCGCCCGTGCCGTCGACGATCCGCGCGTTCTCGATCAGCAGCCGCATTCGTGTCCCCCCCGGGGTGCTGGCGGTTCTCTAGGCCCAAATCCAGCGCCTGGTTCCACAATGTGCCTGTATTTGGGGCTAGAAGCGCCGTAGGCGCGTCGTTTTCGGGTGAAGCGAAGGCGGCTTGGCCGCCGCAGCGAGGGGCTTTTGCGAAAAGCCCCTGACTAGAATTGCTAGGCCCGGAGCGAGCGCGAAGCGCTTGATTCGGGTCTAGGTCCCTTCGAACGAGAGGCTACCGGTGCTGCAGGTCGTCTCGCCGCGCGTGATCTCGAAGCGCACTCTCTCACCGCTGCGGCTCAGCGTCACCAACAGCCGATGGCCGGGTCGGATCGCGTCCTTGAACTTCAGGCGGCGCACGTCCGTCAGCGCGCCCAGGTCCGGCCACGCCGCGCGCACCGGGTCGTGCACCATCGGCAGCAGCTGCGCGATCCCCGGCAGGATCGCGTTCCCCTCGAAGTGACCCTCGCAGTAGTCGACGTCCTCGGGCACCTCGACCTCGACCGTGCATCGATCGCCCTCGAGCGCGAGCGGCCCGAACGACAGCAGGCTCACGACGCCACCCCGATCGCGCGGAGGCGCTCCATCAGGAATTCCTGCGCCCGGACCGGCGGCGGGTCGGCGTCGCCGCGACAGGGCGGCAGCACCTCGAGGACCGCGTCCACGTGCGGGTGCACGAAGAAGGGCATCGAGTAGCGCGCCTCCGGCTCGCCCTCCGGGTTGACCACGCGGTGCGTCGTCGCGGGCAGCGCGCCGTTCGTGATCCGGCTCATCATGTCGCCCGTGTCGACGATGATCTGCCCCTCGATGGCGCGGATGGGCCGCCACTCACCCTCGCGCGTCAGCAGCTCGAGGCCGCTCTGCGGCGAGGGAGGCAGCAGCGTCATCAGGTTGATGTCCTCGTGCTCCGCCGCGCGCATCGCGCCGGGCGCGTCGAACCCATCGCACACGGGGTAGTGGATGACGCGCAGCACGCTGTTGCCGTCCTCGGCGAGGTCGGGGAGCAGCGCGCGGCCCACGCCGAGGTGGGCACCGACCGCCGCGAGCAGCCGCCGCGCGACGTCGTCGAGCGCGCCGAAGAGCGCGAGCGTGCTCTCGCGCAGCCCCTCCACCTCGTCCGGCCACTCGTTCGCGAGCAGCGCGGCGCGGCGCGGGTGCGTCGGGTCGACCTCGCGACCGACGTGGAAGAACTCCTTCAGGTCCGGGACGTCGCGATCCTTGGCGTGCTCGACCCCGAACGACGTGTAGCCGCGGGCGCGGCCCAGCTCGGGGCGCTCGTGGCGCCGCTTGAGCGCGTCGTCGAGCGCGAAGAACCGCGCGAAGTCCTCGTAGACCGCGTCGAACACACGCTGCGGGATCCCGTGGTCTTCCACGGCCACGAAGCCGAGGTCGCGCAGGGCCTCGCCGAGCTGCGCTTCGAAGCGCTCCGGGTCGCGCTCACCGTCCGCGAGCGACACGACGGGGATGGTCTGTTCCATCGGCGCCGAGCCCTACACCGAATCCCCTCGCGCGGCGAGTCGGGGTGCCTATTTCGACGCCATGCACCGATCCGAAGCCGAGGAGCTCGAGCAGTGCGCGTCGTGCGGCGCCGAGGTGGCGCCCGAAGACCGCACCTTTCCCATCTCCGACGAAGAAGTGCTCTGTTTCGCGTGCGCCGTCCGCCGCGGCGGAGCCTTCGACGACCCGCACGACCGCTGGTCCGCCCCGCCGGACATCAGCGACCTCGTGCGCACCCGCCCCTGAGCGAGCCATCACAGCCACACGAACGCCAGCTGCCGACCGATCGTCCCGAACCGTGCGCGGGGTTCACGCGGGGTGTGCCGAGTTGTGCAGCCGGGTGCACGCGGGAGGCTCACTGGCCCAGGACGCTGGCGGGCGCGATTATTGCGGACCCGCCGGGTCATGCACGTCACCTCGGAGCGACGGACCCTGCCTCCCGGCACACGTGTCGCCAGGCGCTATGTGCTGGGTCGTCCCCTCGGGCGCGGGGGCTCCTCCATCGTCTACGCGGCGAGCGATCCGGACGGGCGCCCCGTCGCGGTGAAGATCCTCGACCCGGAGCCCGAGCACCGGGCGACCGAGCGCGAGCGGCTCTTTCGCGAGGCGCGCATCACGGAGCAGCTGCGCCACCCCGCCATCGTGCGCGTGCACGACAGCGGGCCGCTCGCGGGCGGCATGGCGTACCTGGTGATGGAGCGGCTCGACGGGATCACCCTCGAGGAGCACCTGGACGGGCGCTTCTGGATGGATCTGGAGGAGGCGCGCGCGCTGGCCCGCGTGCTCCTGGACGCGTTGAGCGCGGCCCACGACGCGGGCGTGATCCACCGCGACGTGAAGCCCGCGAACCTCATCCTGCAGGGCGGACGTCCGGCCGCGCCGAAGCTCATCGACTTCGGGATCGGGCGTGACCTCGGCGATCCGCGCAGCCGCGTGACGGCGCCGGACGTGGTGGTCGGCACCGTCGGCTACATGGCGCCAGAGCAGCTCTTCGGGGACGAGCCGACCCCGCGGACCGACGTCTACGCGGCGGGCGCCACGCTGTACGAGATGCTCGCGGGCAGGCCGCCGCACGAGATCGACGGGGGCGACATCCGCGACGTGCTGGGCGCGATGGTCCGCCCGCCGACGCCGCTCGCGTCGCTCCGGCCCGCGATCCCACCCGCGCTGGCCGCCGGCGTGATGCGCGCGCTCGAGAAGGCCCCACGGGATCGCTTCGCGGACTGCCGAGAGCTCGCCGACGCCTGCGGCCTCGAGGCCCGCGCCGCCTGATCAGGGCTTGCGTTTGTGGACGATCGTCTCGTCCGGGCGGCGGCGCTTCCCGGCGTCGGTGGCCGCGCGATCCTCGACGATCTGGATCTCCGGCGCGTCGTCGTCGTCCGGATCCTCGATGATGAGGACCTCCATGGACTCCTCGTCGTCGTCCTCGTCGACGATGAGCACCGCCTCCTGCTCTTCGGGGTAGTTGCGGCGCGGCGGGACGGTCTGCTCGGGGAGCCGCCCCACGCCGGGCGCGAGGCCGCAGATGAGCACGAGCGCGGAGACGTTGTCGCGGGGCTGCTGGTCCACCGCGAGGTCGATCAGCAGCCGCACCGCCTCGTCGGGCGTGCTCGCGAGCTGGACCGCCTGCTGGATCTGTCCGTCGTCGACCTCGTCGGTCAGGCCGTCCGAGCAGAGCACGTAGCGATCGCCCGGCGCGACCTGGTGGGTGCGCACCGAGACGCGGACCTTGTCGTCCATGCCCAGGGCGTTGGTGATGACGTTCCGCGGGAGCTTCGCGGCGCTGTCCGGATCGATGTCCGGCTTCAGTTCCAGCACGTCGTTGATGAGCGTGTGGTCCTGGGTCAGCCGCTCCAGCAGCCCGGCGCGCAAGCGATAGCAGCGGCTGTCGCCCACGTGACCGAGCACGAGCATCGAGTGCGCCATATCGAAGTAGGCGGCCACGAGCGTGGTGCCCATGCCCTTCTTCTGCTCGGAGCTCTGGGCGATCTCGATGACCTCCCGGTTCGCCTTCTGGAACGCGGTCGCCAGGCGGCGCGCGGCCCACGAGAGCCCCATGTCGTCGTACGCCGGCGCCTTCTTGGCCTGCTCGATGGTGGACTCGAAGTAGTGAGCCACCGTCGCGGTGGCGAGGGTGGACGCGACGTTCCCCGCGTTGTGCCCGCCGGCGCCGTCGGCCACGAGGTACAGCTCGAGGTCAGGGCGCAGCAGGACCGCGTCCTCGTTGTGCTCTCGTCCCCCGATGTGGGTGTCGCCGGCTCCGCTGACGCGTAACGACGCCACCGCGCCCAGGCCGCGTGTCATGCGGAGGAGTATATCAGGTACGCGCCGGGAATCTGGCCAGATGCGGTGGGAAGGGCTGGTAAGGTCGACACAGGGATGTCGTCTGCCCCTCCCGTGATCCTGGTGATCGACGACGACGACGAGATGCTCCGGCTCGTCACGTTGGCATTTCGTCGCACCGCCGCGACCGTCGTCACCCAGAACGGTGGGTTCGGTGCGCTGACCGCCATCGCCAGCCGACGCCCGGTCGTCGTGCTGCTCGACGTCACCATGCCCGGGCTGGACGGACCCGCGGTGGTCGAGCTGGTGCGCGGGGACCCGGAGCTGGCGCGCACGCGCGTGATCTTCTGGTCCGCGCTCGGCCGCGAGGCGCTGGACGAGGCGCGAGAGCGCTCGGGCGCGGACGCCGCGATCCCGAAGACCTCCGGCGCCACCGCGCTGGTCGATCAGGTGTGCGATTGGCTGCTCGCCTGGGACGGCGTGGACCTGCGCGCCTGAGGCACGAGCCGGAGCAGGGCGAGCGCGCCCGCGAGGCCGAAGACGCCGAGGACCCACGCGCGATCGGCCATCGGTGAGAGCAGCGCGTGCTGGAGCGCGAGCAGCGCGGCGACGAAGACGAGGCGATGGAGCGGCTTCCAGAGCTCGACCCGGAGCGCGCGGACCACGCGCGGGTAGCTCGTGAGCCAGAGCGCGAGCAGGACCAGGAGCGCGAGGACCCCGGCGCGAAGCCACGCCAGCGCGAGCAGCTGCCCCCAGGCGCCGCCCAGGTAGGTGGCGAGCGCCACGCCCGCGTGAAGGCTCGCGCAGGCGGCGGCGCTCAGCCCGAGCGCGCGGCGGAGCGGCCCGAAGGAGGGTGGCTTCGCCGTGAACCGGCCCGCGAGTCGGCCGATCGGCGTCGTCACGATCGAAGCCAGGAGCAGGGTGGCGCCCGCCCACCCGCTCGCCCGCACCCAGAACAGCTCACGCTCGAAGGCCCAGGCCTCCGCCCATCCGAAGGCGAAGAGCGCGCTCAGCCCGAGCCCGACCCCGACGTACAACCCGCGCGTCGCGATCACAGGCCCTCCAGGAAGTGGAGCAGGTCCGCCTGGGCGTCGGGCGAGAGGCGGGCGAAGTCCCCGTGTCGCCGCGCGGGATCATGCGCCTCGAAGATGGCGCGCAGGGTCTCGGCGCGGCCGTCCACCAGGTAGGGCGCGCTGCCCTCGAGCCCGAGGAGGGACGGCGTGTCGAGCTCGTAGCCGGGGTGGCTCGCCGCGAAGTCCGGGAAGAGCGTCTCGGCCGGGTGCTGCCCCAGGTTGGTGAACGCGGGCGGCGTGTGACAGAGGGGGCAGCGCGCGCGCACGAAGGCGTCGAAGCCGCGTCGCTCCCGCGCCGCGTCGCGCCCTCGCAGCTGGCGCGAGGGGATCTCGCGCGGCGCGGAGGCCAGGTAGCGCGCCAGCCCGACCCGCCGCCCGCCCTGCCGTCGCAGGTATCCGCGGTAGAGCGTGCGGGCGAGCTCGTCCAGGCTGCCGAGGGTCGGGTATCCGCCGTCGCGCAGGAACGGGGGCGTGCCGAGCGCGCCGCGGGCGTCGAGCGTGGCCACCAGCGTGCCGCCGCCGATGTTGTGGCGCTGGCCGTCGCTGCCGCCGTGGAGATGACAGCTCTGGCACGACACGCCGCTGCGGGTGCTCTCGTGGAACGAGCGCTCGCCGATGCGGCGCATGAGGGCGGGCTCGTCGTCCCGCATGAGGGTGTCGTCGTCGTGCGCGAACCGCGCGAGCGCGACGCGCCCGCCGCCCTCGGTGAAGATCCCGATCGCGCCGAACGCGGCAGAGGCGACCGCGAGCCGCGCGCCTTCGAGCCGCGCGACGGAGATGGGGGTGGGGAGGGTGTCCTCGAGCGCGATCATCGCCGGGAGGCGCTCCGCGGCGTATCCCCAGACGTCGTCCGTGCCCGCGAAGGCCACCCAGCGGCTGCCGTCGGCCGCGAGGTCGATCCCCATCGGTGAGACGCCGCGGTCGACGTCGCCCGGGGCCCGCTGGCGCGCGGTCCGCGTCGCGGTGTGTCGCGTGCCTCGGATCCGCCAGCGCGCGAGATCCACCTCGAGGAGCTGGTCGTCGACGAAGTGATTGCCGAGGTGGGGCGGTCCCTCGGGCCGGAAGTCGGTGACCGCGACGACGGCGAGCTCTTCGGCCGCGGCGAGGGTCACGGCGGGCCGGCCCAGGGAGAGCGGCGGGACGTCCTCTCGCAGCGTATCGAGCCGCAGCCGATGCAGCGCGGCGGGGCGGCGGCTGCTCACCACCAGCGTGTCGCCCGGGCCGAAGGCGACGTGCTCCGGCGTGAAGTCGAGCTCCGCGCGGCGCACCGTCTCGCCCTCGACGAGCACGATGGCCGACTCGCAGGTCAGCGCCGCCAACGCCCCTCGCGCGGCCACGTGGACACAGAGCGGGCCGGTCGACAGCGGCGTGCGCGCGCCCGAGGGCAGCTCGACGAGCGCGGCGTCCGCGTAGCGGTGGGTGACCAGGAGCCGCGCGTCGCTCAGCCACGCGACGTCGGTCGGGCCGTCGTCGACGTCGAGCCGCCGTGAGCGCCCGTCTCGCTCGACGAGCAGGAGCTCATCCGTCTCCTCGCTCACCGCGGCGACCCGATCGCGCGCGGGGGAGGTGGCGAGCTGGCGCGGGTGCGCGAGCGGGCGCACCGCGAGCATCCTGCGCGTGTGCGCCTCGCCGTCGATCTCGAGCACGGCGTCGAGGTCTCCGTCGACCGGGTCGGGCGGACCGTGGCGCCGCGGGTCGTACTCGACCCGAAACAGGCCGTGACCGAGAGGCTCGGCCGGCACGCGCTGCCCCGTCGGGCCGAACCGGACCTCGGCCCGGGCGCTCTCCGCCTCGCCCTGCACGTAGAAGGTCTGCGGCCGATCCGCGCTGACCAGCGGCGGCGCGATCGAGGGGAGACGCGAGAGCCGCAGCCGGGCGCGCGTCCCGTGCACGAGCCCGTCGAGCCGCTCGTGCTCTCGCAGGGCGTCCCACCTCTCCACGCCGCGGGCCACGGGCGCCGCCGCGAGGAGCAGCCCGAGCGCGATCGTGGGGCCTCGCGCCAGCGTCCAGCGCCCGCCCACGAAGAAGCGCCACCCGAGCGACGCGGCCAGCCACGCCGCGGCGTAGGCCCCGAGCCACGCGGCCAAGCTCGGGTGCGGCCAGGCGGCCCAGCCGGCCGAGGCGACCAGCACGAGGCCGAGCTGGAGGCGGAGCGAGCGCGTCGGCATCGGGGTCCCGGAGAGCCTACCGCGACGTTGTGCGCCGACGCCACGCGCGGCAGAGTTCGACCCGGTGAGCGACGAGGAGACTCAGAAGCCGACGCTGCGGCTCTCCGACTTCACGGCCACGCGCCGGATCGGGCGCCGTTCGGCGCTCGCGGCGCTGGGCGGCCTGACGCTGGGGGCCACGGTGAGCACCGCCCGCGCGCAGACCGACTCGGACACCGGCCCCCTGGGCGACGCGGCGGGGCGGGGTCGCACCGGGGCGACCGACGGCGACGAGGGCGCGGGCGCAGACCGGGCGGGGCACGGCCGACGCCCCCGGAGAGGCTGCAGCGACGCCGACCGCGGACGCTTCGGAGATGCGGCCGGGGAGGGGAGCTGCGGCTGCAGCGACGCCGACCGGGGTCGCTACCAGGACCCGGAGGGCCGCGGCCGACGCTGTCAGTCGTCGGCCTCGACGGTGGAGAACGCGCCGACCGAGTCGAGGTAGAGGTTGCGGCGGCCGCGGTTCTTGATCCGCACGTAGCGGATGCGCGAGATCTCGAACTGATCGGCGTCGAGCCCGAGGGTGCCCACCAGCTCCGAGCCGACGGTGGTGTACTGGTTCCGCGCCACGCCGACGTCGGCCCGGTAGGGGTCGGAGCGCGCGTCGTCGATGACGATCCAGACGTCGGGCTGGCTCGTGCCGTCGGTGGCGATGCGCGTGCCGGCCGCGATCTCGAGCACGATGGTCCCCTGCGGCTGGATCACGGCGTAGCGCCCGTCTGGCGGCCCGAGGGCGAGGGCGGCGTCCCGCACGCGACGCTGGAAGTGCACGATGTGGGTGTGCTCGGTCGGCGTCCGCGGCCCCGCGTCGAGCGGGCCGGCGTCCTGCCCCGCGTCGATCGGCGGCGTCCCTGCGTCGGCCGGCTCGGGCCCGCCGAAGAGGCGCTCGCGGAGCAGGAAGCCCGCCGCGCCGATCCCGACCGCGAAGATCACCGCGCCGATCACGAGCGGGGCGAGGCTCGGTTTCACGCCCGCCGGGCGCAGCACCTCCGCGCCGCCGATGGGGGTCGCGGGCGAGAGCATGGTGGGCGCGTGCTGGTCGATCGGCGGCACGCTCGGAGGCGTCGCGTTCGGCCCGCTCGTGGAGGCGCGCCCGTTCATGGTGATCGGCGTGGTCGCGTCGGACCGCCCGAGCAGCGCGTTGGCGAAGGCGCGCATCGACTCGGGGCGCTCGTCCGGGCGCTTCGCGAGCGCGCTCATCACGGCCTCGTGCACGTGGGCCGGCAGATCCGCCGCCGCCGGCTGCGACGCGAGCGGGGGCGGGGTGCTCGCGGTGTGCTTGGCCGCC
The DNA here is from genome assembly GCA_040218145.1 of Sandaracinaceae bacterium. Lineage (GTDB taxonomy): Bacteria > Myxococcota_A > Polyangia > Polyangiales > Sandaracinaceae > JAVJQK01. Next base: position 98,703 of record JAVJQK010000085.1, read on the forward strand.
CACTCGAGCGCGCTCGACGCCTCGAAGGGGCGCCGGCCGGCCAGCATCTCGTAGACCATGAGCCCGAGGCTGTAGACGTCGCTCCGCGCGTCGATGTCGCCGCCCGCGAGCTGCTCGGGGCTCATGTACTGCGGGGTGCCGATCACCGTGCCCTGCAGGGTCAGCGCGGGACCGGCCCCGAGCGCCCCCCCTTCGACCGGCCGCTTGGCGATGCCGAAGTCGCAGACCTTCACGAAGTCCGTCTCCCCGCCGCGCGTCGTCAGCAGCACGTTGTCGGGCTTCAGGTCGCGGTGGATCACCTGCCGCTCGTGCGCCTCCTGCAAGGAGCCGGCGATCTGGCTGACGAGGCGCTCCACGCGCGGCAGCGGCATGGGGCCGGCGAGGAGCGCGTCGGCGAGGGAGTGCCCCTCGATGTACTCCATCACGATGAAGAGTCGGCCGTCCTCGAGCGCGCCGAAGTCGTGAAACTGGATGGTGTGCGGGTGGGTGAGTCCGACCACCACCTCGCACTCCCCGTAGAACCTCTGGCGCAGGGTCTCGTCGCGCGAGTGCTTCTCGTGCAGGACCTTGATGGCGACCTCGCGGGAGGCCGGGCCCATCTGCTGCTCGCCGAGGTAGACCCGCCCCATGCCGCCCTCGCCGAGCACGCGCATGACGCGGTAGCGCTCGTGCAGGACTCTCCCGACCAGCGGGTCCGCCGCAGGATCGACGGCGAGGGCGGAGCCACATCGCAGACAGAATCGCGCGCCTTCGCGGTTGTCCTGCCCGCAGCTCCCGCATTGGATGGCCATGACCCGAGCGCCGGGATACCACGCAGTCGCGTTTGAAACGATCTGCGTTTCGTGCTTTACTCCACGCGCTGGCGAGGCCTATCGCTAGCAGTTGTCGTGCCAAGAACCGGGCGAGAGCCTGGCGACGCCGGACCTCGGATGCGGACCATCGATTCTGGTCGCGTCCGCGAGGGCCGCGCGGTCCTCCCATGGGGGAGTCTACGCCCGACGACGCGAGGGAGGTGTGGCCGTCGGCCCACCTGCCTCGACGTGTATCCGGCCAACGGTCGCGAAAACGGCAATTGGACCGACCAATCCGATTCTCAAGGAGCAGAATGGACAACGCAAGCGATTCGCTCGAGCCTCTGTACACCCACACCAAGCGCCCCGACTGGGGGTACGCCATCCTGGCGTGGGAGGGCCGCGAAAAGCGTCGTTACCAGTTCCAGGACGGTCAGCTGCGGACGTTCAAGAAGGGGTGGTACGACCTCCTCGAGCCCGTCGACGAGCCCTACGACTCGGCCCGCGACATCGTGCGCGACCTCAAGTCCATGCTCCGCATCGAGCGCGTGCGTCGCGCGCCGGACCCGACGCCCAAGAGCGTCAACCGCATCATCAGCTTCGACGACCAGGTCACCATCTTCGAGGCCTTCTACCCGAAGGGCTTCGAGGACGAGAAGTGGATCTCGGACGTGCGCGGCGGCGAGGGCGTCAACCGCCTCAAGCGTCACCGCTACCCGGCCCACCTCGAAGCGGCCGAGAAGCTCGAGCAGTCCATCGTCGACGGCCTGATGGAGAAGGGCGACCACGCCGGGCTCATCGAGCTGTTCAAGGAGGTGCTCAGCTGCACAAACCTGACGACGAGCAAGGACACCGCGTCGCTCCGCAGCCTCCCCGAGGAGCACCACGAGGACTTCGCCAACGCGGCCCGCGAGCTGCTCTACGGTGAAGGCCCCTACGAGTCGCGCTTCACGCGGTACGTCGGCATCCTCGGCCGCACCCCGGGCGAGCGCGTGACCTGGCCGCTGGCCACCGCCGTGCCCGCGCTGGTCCAGCCCGTGCAGCACGTCGCGATCAAGCCCAGCGTGTTCCGCGCGCAGGCCCAGTGGATGGCGCCGAACCTCCCGTACGACGCCTACCCGACGGCCGACCTCTACAACCGCATGCACAAGATGTCGACGGAGGTCGCGCGTCGGCTCGAGAAGGCCGGCCACAAGCCGAACGACCTGCTCGACATCTACGACTTCATCTGGACCACGCTTCGCCCGAAGGGCCGCAAGAAGCTGGAAGAGCTCCAGGAGAACTGAGCCCCTCCGGCGGTCCACGCCAGAGGAGAGAGGGAGCGTCCGCGCCGATCTGGGGCGGCGCTCCCTTTTTTCGTACCCTCACGCCACGCATGCCTCGCCGCGCGATCCTGCTCCTCGTGACGTGTCTCCTCGTGGGGTGTGGCAGCGCGGTTGCGCCCGCCTCCGCCGCGGAGCGAGCGCAGGTCCCCGTGACGCTCTACACCACTCGGTGGTGCCCGGTCTGCGCGCACGCGCGCGGGTGGCTTCGGGCGCGCGGCGTCCCCTTCGTCGAGCGAGACGTGGAGAGCGACCGCGCCGCGGCCGCCCGCTGGCGCCAGCTGAACCGCGCGGGGACCGTGCCCGTGGCGGACGTCGACGGGCGCGTGCTCGTCGGCTTCGTGCGCGACGAGTGGCGGGAGGCGCTCGACGCCGCCGCGCATCGACGCGCCGGCCGGGCGTCAGTCCGCTGAGGGCGCCTGCGGATCCGACAGCCAGGTGCGCCCGAAGTCCTCGCTGATCATGATCGCGTCGGGGGACTCGTGGAAGCGCTGCAGCAGCGCGACCGCCTTGCCCGAGCGCAGGGACCGCAGCGCGACCACCTCGCGCACCCGGCGGTTCGCGTCGATCACCCGGAGCAACACCTCTTCCCCGTCGTCCTCCACGGGGGAGAAGCGTGAGGTCCAGCCCGCCTCCTCGCTCCCGAACAGGCTGAGCGTGCCCAGCCCCGCGAAGCGCAGGCCCTGGTCCGCGCCGCCGTGGCCCATCGTCACGATGAGCGGAGGCGGCGTCGTCTCCACCCGCGCGAAGGCCAACGTGTCCTCGGCCAGCCACGCGCTGCCGTCGGTGGGAAAGATGGCGACCCCGCCCGCGACGGCCACGATGTTCGTCGCCGCGTCGACCGTCGTGTCGAGCCGGCCGAGCTCCGGCTCGGTCGCGTCCGGCGGATAGCGCCCGACGATGCCGCGGTTGCGCGAGTCGATGCCGACCGCCCAGAGGCTTCCGTCCGGGGTCGGCGTGAAGGCGCTCCAGTAGGTGACCCGGCTCGGGCGCGTCAGCGCGCGCAGGTCCGAGACCTCGCCATCCCACCCGACCGTCTGCACGAACTCGTTGAAGCAGCTGGCTCGGTTGATGAACCGGGTGTCGCACGGGACGGCGGGGATCGAGCCGCGCCGCACCACGTAGATGTAGTCGGGGAGCGGCCAGACCTCGGTCTGGATGCGCTCGCGCTCTCGCGGGGGCGCGGTGAGCTCGATCAGCCGCGCGAGCTCGGTGGGCCCGCGACCCTCGATGGGCAGCTGCTGGGCCATCAGCTGTCGCTCCGTGCGCCGCGCGTTGATCTGCTCGGCCATCACGCGGATCTGTCGCGTCAGCTCGAGGACCGCCTCGCGGCTCTTGGGCATCACCCGTCGGAACCACCGCTCGGGGTCGGTTTGATCGGGCGGCTGCGCGAGCTGCGCGGGCACGCCGAAGTAGAGCTCGGTCTCGTCGCGCTGCGCGCCCATCATCAGCCGGCCGAGCTCTTCGCAGCCGCGCGCCGCGTCGGCGGCGAGTCGCGCGAAGCGCTCCCGCTCCTCGCGCGTCGTCGGGTCGTCTTCATCCCGCGTGACCCGCTCCATGCGCGACATGTGCTCGAGCGCGCGCTCGAGCCCCCAGGCCTCCGGCGCGTCTCCGCGCAGCGAGGCGACGCAGCCGAAGGCGGCGCCCGTGACGTTCTCCACGACCACTTCGTTTTGCGCCTCTCGGCGCTGCGAGAGGAAGAACCAGACTCCGCCGGCCATCGCCGCGAGGAACGGGATGCTGACGAAGAGGCCGATCCAGACGCGCTTCCGACGTCTGCCGAGAAGGATTTCCTCGTCGCGATCCATTCGGCGCGAGAGTATCAGAGCGCATCTCGGAAAGGCGCACCGAGGACGTGCCCATGCGGCGTGGCAGACTCCGGGCATGACCGACTCGTTCGAGGTGGAGGGACGCCCGGTGTCCTGGGTCCGCGACGGGGCGCTGCGTGGGCGCCCCTTGGTGGTGCTCGCGCACGGCGCGGGCGCGCCCTACACGCACCCGTTCATGGTGGGCGCGGCGGAGGGGCTGGCCGCGCGCGGCTGCTGTGTGGTGCGCTTCCATTTCCCGTACATGGAGGCCGCGCAGCGGGAGGGGAAGAAGAAGGGGCCCGACCCTCAGCGGCGGCTGCTCGCGACCTGGCGCGCGATGCTCGACCGCGCGGTGGCGATGCGAGGACGCGGGCCGCTCGTGATCGGGGGCAAGAGCATGGGTGGGCGCATGGCGTCGATGCTGCTCGCCGCGGGCGACGCGCCGGAGGCGGTGGGCGCGGTCTACCTGGGCTACCCGCTGCATCCGCCCGGCAAGCCGGAGAAGCTCCGCGCGGACCACCTCGCCGACGTGCCGGTCCCTCAGCTCTTCGTGCAGGGCGCCAGGGACAAGCTCTGCGACCCGGCGCGGCTCCGCCCCGTGCTGCGGGAGCTGACGGACGTGGAGCACCTCGAGCTGGAGGGGGCCGACCACTCCCTCGCCCGATCGCGCAAGGCGCCCATGGCCGGGGCCGACGTCTGGCTCGACGCGGTCGCGGACTTCGTGCGGCGGGTCAGCGCGTGACGGAGGCGGGCGCGTCGAGGCGTCGCCCCAGCCCCGCGGCCTCGGCCGGGAAGGGGAACAGCTCTCGCCCCGCCACGCTCGCGCGCGTGCGCACGCGGCCGTCCCACTCCGCGAGCGAGAGCAGCTCGCTCGAGCGGCGGACCACGAGCGGGCGGCCCTGCCAGTCCACCAGCACGTTCACCGGCCGACCGCTCGCCGCCGGCCGCCGGCGCGTGACCACCGCGCTCCCGTCCCAGTCGACGACGAGCCGGACGGTGCGGCCTTCCTCGTCCGGCTGGTACCGGCCTCCTCGAGCGAGCGCGTCGAGCACGCGGAGTCGGCCCTCGACCTCCGCGCGGTCGGGCGCGTCGGGTCGGCGCTCCAGGTAGCGCTGCAGCGCCTCCACCACGAGCTCGTCCATGCGGAGCCGCTCGGCGACGGTCGCCACCTCGAGCCACACGGTCGGGTCGGCGCTCAGCTCGGCCGCGACGCGGACGTGCCCGAAGGCCTCCTCGAGCTGGCCGGCGGCCACCGCCTCGCGCGCTCGCGCTCTCAGTGCCTCGGCGCGCGCTTCGTCCACGGCCTGCGCGTGGGCCACGACGGGGGGCAAGCTCGTGGAGAGACAGGCGAACGCGACGAAGGTGAGCGCGCGGAGCATGGTGGAAAGAGCATAGCGCGTCCGGGGCCCCCGCGTATGCTCTGCCATCATGACAGTGGCCCTACAGCGCGAGGAGCTGGCGAAGCTCGCCGCCCAGATCCAGCACCACGAGGCGGCCTATCGCCGCGGGGAGCCGGAGATCCCCGACTCCGAGTTCGACGAGATGTTCGACCGCTACGTCGAGCTGGCCGACGCGCTCGGGGTGAAGCCCGAGGAGCGGCTCGACACGGCGCCGGGCGCCGACCACACGGAGGGCTTCGAGACGGTCGAGCACCGGGTGGCGATGTTGTCGCTCGAGAAGCTGTCGCCCAACCGCAAGGACAGCAAGGGCGAGCCGATCCCCATCCAGGAGCAGCTCGAGCAGTGGTACGCGCGGCGCCTGAAGGAGCTCGAGCTGCCCGAGGACGCCTCGCTGCGCTTGCTGGTGGAGCCGAAGATCGACGGCGTGAGCGTCTCGCTCCTCTACCAGGACGGCCGGCTCGCGCGCGCGGTGACGCGAGGGGACGGCAAGACCGGCGACGTCATCACGCGACAGGTGGAGCAGGCGGGGGCGGTGCCTTCACGGCTGGAGGGCGTGTCGAAGGGCGAGATCGAGGTGCGCGGCGAGCTCTACTGGCCCCGGCCGCGGTTCGACGCGTTCAACGCGAAGCTCGACGCGGCGGGCGAGCGCACGCTGATCAACCCGCGCAACGGCACCGCCGGCATGATCAAGCGGAAGGAGCCCGAGGGCCTCGAGCACACGGGCATCACGTCGTTCCTCTACCAGGTGCCCTGGGTGAAGGGCATCGAGCTGCCGGACACGCAGCACGGCGTGCTCGAGTGGCTCGCGGGCACGGGCGCGAACGTCTACATCGACGAGATCCACGTCGCGTCGGACGCGGAGGACGCGTTCCGCTACTGCGAGGCCTACGGCGAGCGGCGCGACGGGCTCGAGTACGAGATCGACGGCATGGTCATCAAGATCGACGAGCACCGGTGGTACGACCGGCTCGGCGAGACGGGTCACCACCCGCACTGGGGCATCGCCTACAAGTTCCCGCCCGAGCGCAAGCCCACGCGGCTGAAGGACGTCGTCGTCCAGGTCGGCAAGAGCGGCAAGCTCACCCCGGTGGCCGAGCTCGAGCCGGTCTTCCTCGCCGGGACCACGGTCTCTCGCGCGTCGCTCCACAACTTCGTGGAGGTGGCCCGCAAGGACATCCGGATCGGGGACACGGTGTACGTCGAGAAGGCGGGCGAGATCATCCCGCAGGTCGTCGGCGTCAAGGATGATGAGCGGCCCGCGGACGCGCGGGAGGTTCGGCCGCCCAAGGAGTGCCCCGCCTGCGGGAGCCTCGTCGTGTCGGAGGAGATCTTCATCTTCTGCCCCAACCCGAGCTGTCCGGCGCAGGTGCGCGAGCGCCTCCAGCACTTCGTCTCGCGCGCGGCGATGGACGTCGACGGGATGGGCGCGAAGCTCATCGATCAGCTCGTCGACAAGGAGGGGATCGACAAGCCGCACGAGCTGTTCGCGGTGACCGAGAAGCAGCTCTCGGGGCTCGAGCGCATGGGCAAGAAGAGCGCGCAGAACGTCTTGCGTGGCCTCGAGGCGTCGAAGGGGCGCGGGCTCGCCCGCGTGCTGGTCGGCCTCAGCATCCGGCACCTCGGGGAGTCGATGGCGGAGGATCTGGCCTCCTACTTCGGCACGGCCGAGAGGCTGCTCGGCTTCGCGCAGCGCTACACGGCCGGAGACGAGGAGGCGGTCGCCACCGTCGCGCCGGAGAAGGGCACGGGCGCGATCGAGGGGCTCGCCAAGAAGACGGCGGACGTCATCTTCGCGGAGCTCGACAGCGCGCCTATCCGCGCCGTCTTCGAGGGGCTCGAGGCGCAGGGCGTGAAGGTCGACGCGGTCATCGAGCGGCGCGAGGAGGTGGAGGGCGTCGCGAACAAGAGCTTCGTGTTGACCGGGACCTTGCCGACCCTCAAGCGCAAGGACGCCGGGGATCGCATCAAGAAGGCGGGCGGCAAGGTGAGCGGCTCGGTGAGCAAGAAGACCGACTTCGTCGTCGCGGGAGACGAGGCGGGCAGCAAGCTCGAGAAGGCCGAGAAGCTCGGCGTGACGGTGATCGACGAGGCGGAGCTGCTGCGCATGCTGGACGGCGCGTGAGAGCGTCGCTCGTGCTGATGGCGGCGCTCGCGATCGGCTGCGGCGCGGCGCAGCGTCCCCTGCCGCCGGGGGCGTGCAGCCCGATGCCCGAGGGAGAAGACGCGCGGCCGTGGGAGCGCCGCGGCTACCGCCTCCCGGTCCCGTGGTTCGCCCCGCGGAGAGGCGCCGCGCGGCCCCGGGTCGCGCTGCAGGTCTTCAGCGACTTCGAGTGCCCCTACTGCGCGCGGGCCACGCCGACCCTCGACCGGGTGATCGAGGAGTACGGGGCGTGCGTGCAGGTCGTCTGGCGCAACCGACCGATGCCGTATCACCCTCACGCGGCGCTGGCCGCGCGGGCCGCGACCGAGGTCTACGCGCAGCGCGGGGACGCGGCGTTCTGGACCTACCACGACCGGCTCTTCGCGCGGCAAGACGAGCTGTCGCGCGCGCTCCTCGAGCGGGAGGCGGAGGCGCTCGGGCTGGACATGGCGGCCTTCGCGGCCGCGCTCGACGGCGACGCGCACCAGCACGTGATCGACCGGGACCGGGCCGCCATCACGCGCATCGAGCTCGAGGCGGGCACGCCCAGCTTCTTCATCAACGGGTCGTTCATCCACGGGGCGCGCTCGTACCGCGTGTTCGCGCACCACATCGAGGAGGCGCTGCGGGAGCAGCTCGGGGCGGAGGCGCCGCGATGATGAGAGGCGTAACCGCGCGGCGTCTCGCGCGTCCGTCGAGCATGCGATGGATCTGCGTGGTGTTGCTCCTGGGGTGCTCGTCGACCGAGAACGGGGCGTCGCAGACGGCGCGCAGCGAGCCGCCCGCGGCCCAGCCGCCCGCCGATCCGCCCGTCTCCGAGCCCGTCTCCGAGCGAAGGGCGGCGCCCGCCGAGACCGAGACGGAAGGCGCGGCGTTCGACGTCTCGGGCTGGCAGTCCGTGCTCGACCGCTACGCGACCGAGGACGGCGGCTTTCGCTACGCCGCGCTGCACGCGAGCGACGCGGACCGCGCGCGGCTGGACGCGTTCGTGCGATCCGTCGGTCAGGCCGAGCCCGATTCGTGGGCCCGCGACGAGCAGCTCGCGTTCTACATCGACGCCTACAACGCGTTGACGGTCAGCGCGGTGATCGCCCACTGGCCGATCGAGAGCGTGATGCGCGTGGAGGGCTTCTTCGACGCGGAGACGCACCAGGTGGCGGGCCGCGCGATGACGCTCAACCAGCTCGAGAACGACGTGATCCGGGGCGACGCCTTCGCGGAGCCGCGCATCCACTTCGCGGTCAACTGCGCGAGCGTGGGCTGTCCGCCGCTCAGCCGGCAGGCCTACACGGCCGAGAACCTCGAGGCGCAGCTCGCCGCGCAGACCGAGGCCTTCGTGCGCGCGACCACCGAGGTGAGCGGGCGCCGCGCGCGGCTGAGCCAGATCTTCGAGTGGTTCGCGGCCGACTTCGAGCCCGCGGGCGGCGTGCGCGCGTTCGTCGCCGATCAGCTCGAGGGGGACGACGCGGACCGCGTGCGCGACCCGCGGACCCGCCTCGCCTACGCGCCCTACGACTGGGCCATCAACGCGCGGCGCTGAGCTCCAGCTCGAGGACGCGCACCGCCTCCGCGAGGGTCTCGCTGACCGAGGCGGCGGCGGAGGGGGAGAGGCGCACGGTGACCGGTCCCACGTGCAGGTGCACGTGACCGCCGGGGGCGCGCTCGACCCGCGCGATGGGGCCGAGGGCCAGCTGCGTCGGTTCGGAGCCTGCGAGCATCGAGTCCTCCCGAAGATGCAGCCCGGCGGAGGTCGGTGAAAGTGAGAGAGGCGCGGCGAGCGACCATTCGCGCGACGGCCAACCGACCTCCGCCGGTGCGATGAGAATGATATTGATTCTCAGTTTCCTGTCAAGCGCCGCTCGCACGAATGCGCGGGACGAAAGGTGTATCCTCGCGCGCGGACGCGAGATCACGGGGGAGGTGCGTCATTCGACTGGGGGTCGTTCGGGAGAGTCACGAGAGGGAGCGGCGCGTCGCGATCGCGCCGCCTTCCGTGAAGAAGCTGTTGGCGCTCGGGCTCGAGGTCGCCGTCGAACGCGGCGCGGGCGAGCCGAGCGGCTTCGCGGACGCCGACTACGAGGCGGAAGGCGCCGCGCTCGTGGACGGCGACGATGCGTGGGGGGCCGAGCTCGTCGTGAAGGTTCGCCCCCCGAGCCTCGAGGAGGCCGAGCGCCTGAAGGAGGGGGCGTCGCTCGTCGCGATGATCCATCCGTCGGACAACGAGGCGCTGCTGGCGCGCCTCGCCGAGAAGGGCTGCTCGGTGCTCGCGCTCGACAAGGTGCCGCGCATCACGCGCGCGCAGTCGATGGACATCCTCAGCTCGATGGCCAACCTCGCCGGCTATCGCGCGGTGGTCGAGGCGGCCACGGTCTATCAGGGCTTCTTCGCCCCGCAGGTCACCGCCGCGGGAACGCAGCCCCCCGCCCGCGTGCTGGTCATCGGCGCGGGCGTCGCCGGCCTCGCCGCCATCGCCGCCGCGCGCGGGCTCGGCGCCGAGGTGCGCGCGTTCGACACGCGCCTGGCCGCGCGTGAGCAGGTCGAGAGCCTCGGGGGCACGTTCCTCGAGCTCGACTTCGAGGAGAGCGGGGAGGGCGGCGGCGGCTACGCGAAGGTCATGAGCCCGGAGTTCATCGAGGCCGAGATGGCGCTCTTCCGCGCGCAGGCGGCCGAGGTGGACATCATCATCACCACCGCGCTCATCCCGGGAAAGAAGGCGCCGCTCCTCGTCCCCGAGGACGTCGTCGAGGCGCTGAAGCCGGGCTCGGTGGTGGTCGATCTCGCGGCGGAGCGAGGCGGCAACTGCGCGCTGTCGAAGCCGGACGAGGTGGTCGACCACGGCGGGGTGAAGATCATCGGCTACACGGATCTCGTCAGCCGGATGGGCTCGAGCGCGAGCCGGTTCTTCGGGGCCAACGTCGCCAACCTGCTGAAGCTCCTCGTGAAGGACGGCGCGCTCGCGTTCGATCTCGACGACGAGGTGGTCCGCGCCGCGACTCTGGTGCACGAGGGCGAGGTCCTGCCCACGCCCGAGCCGCCCAAGCCCTCGCCTGCCGAGGGGCGCAAGTCGCACACCCATCACCGGCCCGACAACGCAGCGCAGGAGCGCATCATGAGCCCGACGCGCCGCGCGTGGGGCACGACGGTGGGGGGCATGCTGGTGGTGCTCTTGCTCTTCGTGCTCGGCCGCTTCGCGCCGAGTGACTTCCTGCAGCACCTGACCGTCTTCGTGCTCGCGTGCTTCGTGGGCTGGCAGGTGATCTGGAGCGTGACCCCGGCCCTGCACACGCCGCTCATGAGCGTCACGAACGCCATCAGCGGCATCATCATCGTGGGCGGCATGCTCCAGGTGGGGAGCGGAGAGCTGGACCTCGCCGCCATCCTCGGCGCGGTCGCGGTGCTGGTCGCGGCCGTCAACATCTCGGGCGGGTTCCTGGTCACCCAGCGCATGCTCGCGATGTTCCATCGGGACGAGCCCAGCGAGGAGAAGCGGTCATGAGCGGCGCGCTCACCATCGCGTACCTGGTCGCGGGCGTGCTCTTCATCCGCAGCCTGGGCGGCCTCTCCAAGCAGGGCACGGCGCGTCAGGGGAACCTGTTCGGGTTCGTGGGCATGGCGCTCGCCATGGGGGCCACGCTGCTCCACCCGCGCGTCTCTCGCTTCGAGGTCATGCTCGCGTGCCTCGCGGTGGGCGGCCTCGTCGGCGCCGTGGTCGCGCGTCGCGTCGCGATGACCGCGATGCCTGAGCTGGTCGCGATCCTCCACAGCTTCGTCGGCCTCGCCGCGGTGCTCGTCGGCATCAGCAGCCACCTCGAGCCGGGCGAGACGCTCACGGGGGTCGCGCAGGCGATCCACCTGGTGGAGATCTGGATCGGGATCGCGGTGGGCGCGGTCACCTTCACCGGCTCGGTGGTCGCGTGGGCGAAGCTCCGCGGGACGCTGAGCGGCAGACCACTTCTGCTGCCCGGGCGGCACCTGCTCAACGCGCTGATCGCGATCGCGATCATCGGCATGGGCGTGCCCTTCGTGCAGGACGGGGGCGGGCCCGAGACGCTGACCTGGCTCTGGGTGATGACCGGGCTCGCCTCGCTCCTCGGGGTGCACCTCGTGATGGCGATCGGCGGAGCCGACATGCCCGTGGTCGTGTCGCTGCTCAACAGCTACTCGGGCTGGGCGGCGGCCGCGGCGGGCTTCGTGCTCTCGAACGATCTCTTGATCGTCACGGGCGCGCTGGTGGGCTCGAGCGGCGCGATCCTCTCGATCATCATGTGCCGCGCGATGAACCGCTCGATCCTCAACGTCGTGTTCGGCGGCTTCGGCACGGCCGACGTCCTGACGCCGGCCACGGACGCGGCGGACCAGGGCGAGATCCAGGAGATCGACTCCGACGGCGTCGCGGACTGGCTGAAGGCGGCGAGGCGTGTGGTCATCGTGCCCGGCTACGGCATGGCGGTCGCGCGGGCGCAGAACGCCGTCTACGAGCTGACCAAGACGCTCCGACGCGACGGCGTCGACGTGCGCTTCGCCATCCACCCGGTGGCGGGCCGGCTCCCCGGCCACATGAACGTGCTCCTCGCCGAGGCGGGCGTCCCCTACGACATCGTGCTCGAGATGGAGGACATCAACGAGGACTTCGAGGAGACGGACGTCGTGCTGGTCATCGGCGCGAACGACATCGTCAACCCCGGCGCGCTCGACGATCCGGCGAGCCCCATCTACGGGATGCCGGTGCTCGAGGCGTGGAACGCGTCGCGCGTGGTGGTCCTCAAGCGCGGCATGAGCGCGGGCTACGCGGGGGTGCAGAACCCGCTCTTCTTCCACGACAACACCTACATGCTCTTCGGCGACGCGCAGAAGTCCATGTCGGCGCTGTGTGCGTCGGTCTGAGCGCATCAGCATCAGCTGGCCCTATGGTCGGCGGGCCGGTCGGAGGGCGCGTCGAGGCGGTCCACGCCCCGGAGGCGCGGGAAGAGGCGCGTCCAGGTCGCCACGATCAGCAGCGTGCCCATGCCGCCGAGCACGACCGCGCGCACCGTGCCGAGCCAGTGCGCGGTCACGCCGGACTCGAACTCGCCGAGCTCGTTCGAGGCGCCGATGAAGATCATGCTCACGCTGCCCACCCGGCCGCGCATCTCGTCCGGGGTCCAGAGCTGCACGAGGGACTGTCGGATCACGACGCTGACCATGTCGGCCGCGCCCAGGAGCGCGAGCGCGGCGAGGCTGAGCGGGAAGCTCTCGCTGAGGCCGAAGACGATCGTCGCGACCCCGAAGACCGCGACGCCGCCGAACATCCACGCGCCCGCGCGCCGCTCGATGGGGCGATAGGCGAGCACGATCGCGACGAGCGCGGCGCCGACGGCGGGGGCCGCGCGGAGCCAGCCGAAGCCCGTGGCGCCGACCTCGAGGATGTCGCGCGCGAAGATCGGCATCAGCGCCACCGCCCCTCCGAGCAGCACCGCGAAGAGGTCGAGGCTGATCGCGCCGAGCAGGATCTTCGCCCGCCACACGTAGCGCACGCCGCTGAAGAGGAGCGCGAGGCCTCGCTCCTTCGGCGCGACGCGCTCGGGGATGGTGAAGCGGAGGAGCAAGATGAAGCCGGCCGCGAGCGCCTCGAGGACGGCGGCGGTGACGTACGCCGTGGCCGGGCCCTGGAGCGCGATGAGGAGCCCGCCGAGCATCGGCCCGCCGATGGTCGCGAGCTGGAACGTGGTGGAGCTCATCGCGATCGCCCGGGGCAGCCGAGCGTCGCCGACGAGCCAGGGCAGGAGCGCCCAGCCGGCCGGCGCCGCGAACGCGCGGGTCGCGCCGAGCAGCACCAGGACCGAGAAGATGGGCGCGAGGCCCCACTCCGGATGCAGCGAGAAGTACGCGAGCGTCAGGGAGCCCACCGCGTACACGCCGCGGCAGACGGTCAAGATCAGCCGTCGGTCGAAGCGGTCCGCGAGGTTGCCGGCCCACAACGAGAGCAGCGCGAGCGGGAGGAACTGAGCGAGCCCGACCCACGCGAGATCCAGCTCCTCTCCCGTGCGCGCGTACACCTCCCACGCGATGGCGACGCTCTGCACCTGGATGCCGACCGTGCCCGCGAGTCGTGCGCTCAGGTAGAGGCTCAGGTTTCGGGTGTCGGTGCGCATCGAACGGTTCGCGTGTCCCAGTCGTAGTCCTCGGGTGCGCGCGACGCTCGTGAGCTTGATGCTGCTGTCCTGCACCGCCAGAGGGGAGCCGTTCTCGGCCCGCGCGGAGGTGGGGCGGGCGCGCGACGCGGCCGCGACCGAGGGCTGCTTCACGCTCGAGAACGCGCGCGCGCCGGGCGGAGCGCCGACGACGCTCGTGGTCCGTGATGGGCGCGTCGCGGAGGGTGACTGCGCGCGGCGCGTCGACGCGCAGGGGGCGTTCGTCACGCCCGCGTTCGTCGACAGCCACGTGCACCTCGCCTACCACCCGGTGCACGCCGCGCTCGCCGCGGGCGGCGTCGCGGCGGCGGTGGATCTCGCGGCCCCGCTCGCGAGCCTCGACGCGCCGTCCGGGCCCCTGCGTGTCCTGAGCGCGGGCCCGATGATCACCGCGCCGGGTGGCTACCCGACGCAGTCGTGGGGCTACGACGGCTACGGCCTCGAGTGCGAAGGGAGCGAGTGCGTGGCCGCGGTGGATCGTCTGGCCGCGCGCGGCGTGCGGGTCATCAAGGTGCCTTTGACGGGGGAACGGCAGCTCGACGACGCGACCCTGGCGGGGGTCGTCGAGCGCGCGCACGGACACGGGCTGAAGGTGGCGGTGCACGCGTTGACGGAGGACGCCGCGCGCCGGGCCGCGCTCGCGGGCGCGGACGTGCTCGCCCACACGCCCACCGAGCCCTTGTCGGACGAGACGCTGGCGCGCTGGGCGGAGCGCGCGGTGATCAGCACCCTGGGCGCCTTCGGCGGCGCGTCGCGGGAGAACCTCGCGCGCCTGCACGCGGCCGGCGCGACGGTGCTCTACGGCACGGACCTCGGCAACACGCGCGACGCGCGGATCGACCCGCGCGAGATCGCGGCGCTGCGGGAGGTCGGGCTCGATGGCGCGGCCATCCTCGCGGCCGGCACCCGCGCGCCGGCCGCGTTCTGGGGCATGGACGACCTCGGCGCGCTCGAGCCGGGGCGAGCGGCGAGCTTCCTCCTCCTCGACGCCGATCCGCTCCTCGCGCCCGAGACGCTCTCGACGCCTCGCGCGGTCTACCTCGACGGCGCGCTCATTCGCTGAGCGGGGCGCGCACGAAGCGGTGGCGCTCCGGCCCCCCGAGCGGCTGGTGGAGCCCGTCGTCCTTCATCCCGGCGCGGAGCGCGACGTGCTTCGACGCCTCGTTCGCGGGGGACGTCAGCGCCACGAAGGCCTTGTCCGGCACGGCCGCCATCAGCGCGCTCAGCGCCTCGGTCGCCAGTCCCTCGCCCCAGCGCCTGGGGACGACGGCGTAGAAGACCTCGAGCGCCTCGCCGAAGGGGATGGGGTGGAGCGCGACGGTGCCGAGGAAGGCGTCGGAGGCCAGGTCCGCGACAGTCAGACCCCACACGGGCTCCTCGGTCTCGTACGACTTCACGATGGTGTCGAACACCTCGCGCGCGCCGTCGGGGGTCCGCTGCCACTCGGGCACGCTGAGGTGCTCGTGAAAGCGCGCGTCGCAGACCAGCTTCACGAACGCGTCTCGGTCTTCGGGCTGATGGCGCCGCAGCTTCAGGCGCTCGGTCTCGATCGGTAGCTCGAGCATGCCTCGCCACCATGAGGGGCGAGCGCCCCTCGGGGCAAGCGCAACCGTCACCCGCGTCGCAGCGGGATCACCTTCGCGCTCCGCGGCGGCGGATCGACGGGAGGCAGCGCGAGCACGAGGGTCTCGATGTGCGGCAGCGCGCGCACGGCCGGGCCCTCCGCGTGGAGCTCCGAGTAGGCGCCGTCGTAGACGAGCGCGAGCAGGTAGATCTGCGCGAAGCCGCGCGCGAACACACCCCAGTCGCCGGCGTGCTCGGCCACCCGATCGGGCGCCTGACCGCCGCGGCACTGCGCGCGGGCCGCGCCCACCGCGGTGGCGATCTGCAGGGCCTCCTGCCACTCCGCGCGGCCCCAGCTGGGCGCGACCCCGGCCAGACGGTTGAAGCGGTGGCCCCAGCGCTGCGCCACCGTCTCGTCCACGCCCGCCTCGCGCAGGGTGTCCTCGGAGGGCACGCGACCCTCGGCGAGCCAGCGGGCGGGATCGAGGCCCTTGGCCGCGACGTCCTTGGCGAGCAGGCGGGCGCGCTCCATCGCGTCGAGATCCCACGCCGTCGCGCGGGGGGCCGAGCAGCCCCACAGCACCGGCGAGCGCTCGTCGAAGACCAGCGCCGCGCGCGCGCCCGTCCGCTCCGCCAGCGCGTCGAGCTGCTCGTCCAGCTCGCGCTGTTTGGCCGCCGCGAGGCCGACGCGCGGGATCTCGATGCGCCCCGCCACCTCCTCGAACGGCGCGACGAGCGCGTCGAGCTTCTCCGCCATGTCGCGCGTGGGCGCCTCGTCGAAGCGGGCCACCACCCGCCAGCCGGGCACCAGCTCGGTGAAGAGGGTGTGCGGGTCGTCGGGTGCGCGGCCCCCGAGCTCGGCCCGTACGTCCACGGCACCGAGCTCGCGCCGGACCAGATCCAGGAGGCGGAGCAGCTCTTCCACGGGCGCGGAGACTAGCACCGACCCGCGCAGATCCGAATGGGGGCGGGGACGACGGAACGAGACGAGCCCGACGTCGAGACGCCGGGCTCGTCAGAGGGTCGTCGCCGTGGACTACGGTCCGGGCGGCGGGTGGATGTAGCGCAAGAGCAAGCCGTCCGTGAGGTTGGCCGCGTTGCAGGAGTAGAGCAGGCCCGTCGAGGGGCCCGGTGTGGTCGAGCCGTGGTTGATGCTCGACGTCGCGCTCGCGCCACCGTTGTAGGTCACGTCACCGAAGTCGGTGTCGTAGTAGCAGACCTCGATGTTGTTGCTGCCCTCGTTGAGCACGACAGAGAACACGCCGTTGCTCGGGGACGAGAAGTAGCGCGCGATGTCGTAGCGGACCACGAGCTGACGGTTGGGGGCCGTGCCGACCAGCTGGTAGAGCACGTCGCGCGCGCCGGAGGGCCGGAGGTCGTCCCACATGATGGAGACGAACTCCTGCGCGGAGAAGCCGCTCGTGTAGGGCATCGTGCAGGTGTTGCTGAGCGAGCTCCACGAGCGGTCGAAGGCGACGCCGCCGTTCGAGTTCACCCACACGTTCGTGTAGTTGGCGCCGTAGAAGTCGAAGTTGAACCCGATCGGGATCATCGACGACGAGTCATCGGTCAGCGAGATGGGAGTGCCCGTCGCCGTGATGTCCGGGCAAGGCAGCGACGCCGGCGGCAGGGTGATCGAGCACCCGAAGTAGCCGTAGGCGTCGGTCGAGGTGCCCGGGAAGGGGATGCAGCCCGTGGTGCCGCAGACGCCCATCGTGCACGCCATGGAGGTGCAGTCCGAGGGCCCGTCGCAGAGCTGGAAGTCGGGGCAGCGCGGGCAGGCGGTGGGGCCACCGCAGTCCACGCCGGTCTCGTCTCCGTTGCTCACTCCGTCGGTGCAGGTAGGCGCCTGACAGACGCCGCCCGAGCAGACGCCCGACGCGCAGTCGCGGCCGAGCATGCACATCTGACCGGTCGCGCAGCCCGCGCAGGCGCCGCCGCCGCAGTCGAGGTCGGTCTCGCGACCGTTGAGGGTCCCGTCGCCGCAGCCGGGCGCGTTGCAGGTGCCGCCCATGCAGATGCTGGAGTCGCAGTCGCCGGGGACCGCGCACATCTGGCCGGTGGTGCAGGTGGGGCAGATCGGGCCGCCGCAGTCGACGTCCGTCTCCATGTTGTTCGCGACCATGTCGCGGCAGCGCCCGTCGACCTCGCGGATGTTCACCACGAGGGGGTCGATGAGGGTCGGCGTGCCGGTGTCCACGTCGACGAAGTACAGGGTGTACGTCGTCCCCATGGTGACGGGGAAGCTGCCCGTGAGGTTCGCCGAGCTGAACTCGCTCTCGCAGTGGAGCTCGGGGCTCGGCATGCCGCAGGCCGCGTCGCTGACGACGATGGCCATCTCTTCGTTGGCCGGCTTCTCGATGTCGTACTCGACGACGCCGTCGAGGCTGGCCGTGAAGGTCATCACCAGGTCCGGTCCGTCGACCGTCCCGAAGCTGACGCAGCTCGGCAGCGTGCCCACGAAGTAGTCGTTGGTGAAGGCCGTCCAGTTGACCACGTTGCGGCCGTCGGCGAGCACGAAGGCATCGCTGCAGGTGTCCGCGAGGCCGCGGCAGATGCCGCCGTCGCAGTCACTCGAGGCGCAGTCGGCGTCCGTGCCGCAGGCGAGCCCGTTGCGACAGGTGTCGCAGAGCGAGCCACCGCAGTCGACGTCGGTCTCGTCCTGGTTGAGGGTCCCGTCCGAGCACGACACGCAGAAGCTCGCCTCGCAGACGTTGCTGTTGCAGTCGGCGTCGACGAGGCAGCCCTGACCGTCGGGGCACGCGTCGCAGGTGGTGCCACCGCAGTCGACGCCGGTCTCGTCGCCGTTCTGCACGCGGTCCGTGCACGAGATGCAGCCGCCGTCGAGGCACCGCATGTTCTCGCAGTCCGCGTCGATGTTGCAGGCGAGGCCGTCCCGGCAGCCAGGGCAGATGGCGCCGCCGCAGTCGACCGAGGTCTCGTCCTGGTTCTGGCGGCTGTCGTTGCAGGCCGGCGTGGTGCACATGCCGGCGGCGCAGATGCCGCTCTCGCAGTCGTCGCGCGTCAGGCAGGCGAGGCCGCCGCCGCAGGGAGGGCACGTCGCCCCGCCGCAGTCGATGTCGGTCTCGTCCGAGTTCTGACGCATGTCTTCACAGCTCGACGCGGCGCACTCGCCGCCGCGGCAGCGCCCCGAGAGGCACTCCTCGTTGGCGGTGCAGCTCTCGCCGCCCGGGCAGAGCATGCAGTCACCGCCGCAGTCCGTGCCCGTCTCGTCGCCGTTCCGGACCTCGTCGCTGCAGCTCGGGACGAGGCAGAAGCCCCGCCCGCAGACGCCGCTGTCGCAGTCCTCGTTGCCGGTGCACGGGCTGCCTGCCTCGCACGCGGGGCAGGAGCCACCGCAGTCGACGCCGGCCTCGTCGCCGTCGCGCATGCCGTTGTCGCACATGGGCTCGGGCGGCCCCGCGTCGGTGGGCAAGACGCCGGTGTCCATCCGCGCCCCGCTGTCGGGCGGGGGCGGGATGGTGCCGTCGTCACATCCCGCCACGAGGGCGAGCGCGAAGGAGAAAGCGAAGAGGGAGCTGAGATACTTCATGAAGTCCGTCGTTCCGAAAGGGGGCAGCGCGAGGCTAGAGGCGTCGACGCTGGAAGAAGAAGGCCGCGAGCCCGAGCGCGAGCAGACCGAGCCCCAGCGAGCGCGGAGCGCCCTGGGCCACGCTGCAGCCGCCGCCGCCGCCGCCGTCCACGCCGGAGTCGGGGCGCGGGATGGTGCCGCCGTCATTCATGGGCATCACGCCGGCGTCGGTGGTCGGGACCGTGCCTTCGCCGACGACGAACTGCGCGAAGCGGTGCGGGCTCTCGCCGATCGTGTCGTCGACCCAGACCTCCCAGTACCAGAGGCCGGGCTCGAGCGGCTCCGACGTGGTCCAGGACGTGGTGCCGCCCGTGTCCTCGGCGACGCCGCCGGAGCCGATCACGCTGTCGCCCATGAAGTCGCTGCGGCGGCTGACGCGGAAGAAGTAGTCGAGGGGGTCGCCGTCGAGGTCGACCGCGTTCTCGACCGTGAGGGTCACGTTCTCGTCGAGCGGCACGTTCTCGCGCTCGATGGGCGAGACGGGGACGGGCGCGGGCGGGAGGTTGTTCTCCGACACCGTGATCTCGAACATCTGGACGTCCTCGCCGCCGTCGTCGTCCTCGACGCGGAGCACGACGGAGAAGGTGCGGCCACGGGTCGCCGCCTCCGGGGTCCAGACCAGCGTGTTGCCGACCGCCGTCATGCCCATCGGGCGCGACGTGAGCGTGTAGCTGAGGGGATCGTTGGCGCCGCCCGGATCCTCCGCGATGACCTCGTAGCGGTACTCGGTCCGGATCGCGGCCATGGTGCGGGGCGTGGAGGTAATGTTCGGGTCGACGTTGTTGACCTGGACGACGGCGAAGGCCTCGGTGGTCAGCGAGCCGTCGATGGCCTGGACGCCGACGCGGAGGTTGGTCGGGCCGTCGACCATGGCCCCGGGCACGGTGTAGGAGGCCATGTCGGCCAGCTCGCCGAAGGTGCCGTCGTCGTCGGTGTCCCAGGTCCACGTGGGCGTGCCCGTCTCGCAGCCGGCGACGTTCACCGTGATCGGGATGTCGCTGCCCTCGTCGACCACCGCCGGCGCATCGAACTGGACGTTCGCGCGGAAGTTCACGATGTCGCAGAGGTGGGCGTCGAGGCCGACCACCGCGTCCGAGGGGAGGGTGGCGAGGCGTCGCGCCTCGGCGATGGCGTCGGCCCGCGTGCTGGCCTGGACGCCGAACGTGAGGAAGGACACGGTCTCGCCGGCGGGGATCGTGACGTTGAAGCTCCAGGCGAGCTCGTCGAGCGTCGAGAACGACCCGGTGAGGGTCGGGGCCGAGGCGAGGCGAACCTCCGAGCCACCGGCGCCCATGGCGACGTGCGCGAGGGAGGGGGTGCCGCCGCCGTCGGTCGCGTCGTCGGTGCCGAACCACGCGTCGCTCGCGCCGAGCGCCGTGTCGCCCGACGCGGTCGCGTAGACGTTCGTGGTCGCGTTGCTGCCGAGGTTGCCTTCGATGGACACCGTCACGGTCGCGTCGGACGCGCCGGGGTTGGTGATCGTGTCGAGGTAACGGACGTAGTCGCCGCCCATCTCGGGCACGTAGATCTTGCGGCTGACGTTCAGCCCGCTGATCGTCGCGGTGGGCATGTCCACCTGCCGACCCATCAGTGAAGTGCTGACCGAGCCCGACCCTCGACTGTAGCGAGTTCCGTTGACCTCGAGGTAGTACATCTGGTCATAGGAGTTCGCCGTGCCGTTCTGGATTTGTCCGTTCGACGTCTCTGCGATGTCGAAGAGAAACCCACCGTCGCTGGTCAGCGAGATGGTGGCAAAAGCGAGGGTGGGGGCGATGAAGAGGGCCGCGATGGCGGCAGTCCAAGTGGCGGTCTTGCGCATGGTGCTCCTGAACGTAGCTCGGCTGGACGGAGGGGGGTATCAGCGGTAGTAAGATTTCTCCCGTCACCTTCCCGGGGCCTTACAGACGCTCGTTTAGCGGATTGCCATGAAGATTTCACGCACGCTCATCAGCTTTCTCTGTGTCTTTTCTTTGCTCGGCCTCGGAATGGTCGGGGCAGGCTGCGACACCGGCGGCGGCTCGCGCGACGCGGGGGCCGGAGACGCCGATCTCCCCTCGGGCGGCGACGCGGACGGCGACACCATCACCGACGACGACGAGCTGCGGGAAGACCGCCTCGACACCGACGGCGACGGCATCGAGGACTGGCGCGACACGGACTCCGACGGCGACGGGCTGCTCGACATCGACGAGGCGGGTGACGCGCGGCTGGACACGCCGCCCATCGACTCCGACCTCGACGGCGCGCCCGACTACCGCGACACGGACTCCGACAACAACGGCTACACGGA
>JAVJQK010000086.1 GCA_040218145.1 Sandaracinaceae bacterium
CTCCCGCGCCGCGTCTAACCCGACGTGGACAAGAACCACGAAAACCTGGCGATGGGCATCGGCGCGGCGCCGGCCTCACTCCCCTCAAGCAGCGTGCGCGAGATCCGCCGTCTGAACCTCAGACACCTCGCCCGCTAACACATGTGCTCAGCGTTCCGGACTTCGATCTCGCAGGGCGGGACTCCGAGCCATCCCCCCCGCAGACAGTCGCCAAAGGAGTGCAAGTCCCAGCCGAAGTACGCACCCGGATCATCGGGGGCGATACACCGAACGATGGCGGCGATCAGCTGAGCCAGGTCGGCGACGTCAGATCCATCGATTGAGATCTTCTCCATCACGGCCTCTTCACTTGGGGGCGTCCCGCAGTGGGTGGTGGTGAGCGCTCGCTAGTCGCCACCATTCTCGTACGCAGTCCATTCCCCTGTCTCATCCACATCCCAGCCTCTGAGCTCCCAGGATGACTGGTCGCCCGAGAGCTCCGCCCACCAGAGGTCACCACGCGCGGTTCTTGCCGGCGCGCCCGCGATCTCGGGAAGGAATGTAGCTATCCCGGACAGCTCACCATTGTTTCTATAGATGGAGACGTGCACGTAGATTGCGACAGATAGGGTGTCGAGTATCGGCTGAGACTCCAGCCGCCCGCTCGCTGCAAAAGTGTCTTCGAGAAACGCGACCGTCATCGGATCGACCGACACACCGGACCCACACATGGTCGACAGGGTGCTTTCGATTGCACTGGATACTCGGCCGAGTTGAATACGCGATGGGGGACTTTGCAGAGCAAAGAGGCTCTCGATCTCAACCGCCAGGCTGTTCTCAGTCATCATACTCCCCATTACCTAGCTCTAGTCTAGTCGACTGGAAGTCATCCAAGCGAACGGTCGCGACCCACTTCTACCAGTGCGCCCCTACGCCGAGGCGCTCGAAACAGTGCGCGGCATCTCCGTCGATGGCTGCTGCGTGGTGCGGGCGGACGAGACCACCGGGAAGTACCGGGCGTACTGCCCGCCAGACGCCGTCTGGCAGCAGTGCCGCAAGCAGTGGCGGCGCGTGCTTCGGCTGTTCCACTGGGACAGATCCATCGAACGCGCCGTGGGGATCCGCCGCTGAGCTACCAACGAGCCGAGGATCGCGAACCGATTGTCTTCGTCGTAGAGGTCGGTCCAGTGGTCTTCGCTGACGGCCCGGACCCAGTTGACATGGAGGCAGGGGAAGTAGCGATCGTCGATGGTGAACGCCGATCTCAGTCGGAAGTACTTGGGGCGCACAGTGTCGGTGAAGCCCTGGGTGTCGACCAGGTCCGGGCCAGCGTTCAGCGGAGGTCGCTCAGCAGGCTCCGGGCGATCCTGAGCGCCGGCTTGGCGCCACGCGGGTTCGCCGCAGCAAAGCACAGGAGGTACAGCGGACAGCCCGTGCGGTTCCGGAGCACGCCGGGCTCGGCGACGTCGGCAAAGACCCCTCCGAGTCGCTCGAGGAAGTACTGGCCGACCACGTCCATGCCCGCCTTCACCAGCTGCTCCTCGTCGGTGCCGAAGAGGGTCGGCGTGGCCTCGACCCGGTAGAACTCCTCGTACCAGTCGTCGGTACCCAGGAAGAGATCGATCCGATGACGCCAGTGGTCTGGGATCTCGCCGCTCTTGGGGAGCAGCCGGTTGATACCGATCCCCAGGGGGAACAGGAGCCAGAGGTCGACGGCTTTCGTGCGAGCGATGGCCTCTACCGTGGACCACTCCACCTGCATCCCATACGGGTCCAGGAACATCACCGCCCGGTGGCGGCGCCAGTCCTTTGCACAGAGGGTGCGGATCTCGTCATTGGCGTCGCCCTGGACGATCTCGATGTCGCTCGCGCGCTCCGGGAACTCGTCCCTGAGCTTCTCGAGCTGCGCGCACCGGGCACGGCTACGCTCGATGAAGATGTACTTCGAGAAGGCGCGTTCGAGCCGGAGGGCGATCCTCGCCGAGCCATCCAGCAGGTCTTGCGGCTCGTCGGCTGCCAGGTCGGGGAACATGGGCTCCGCCAGCTCCGCTTCGGATCCCGCATCCGTGCGATAGCCGGTTCCGGCGAACGCATCGATGTAGGCGGTCCGGAACGGCTGCTTCTTCAGCACCTGCGTGTACGCGGCCAGGTACTTCTCGAGAACCTCTAGCTTCTGCCGCGTCCACTCACCGCCGAAGCGGTGCGGCGCATCGCCGTCAGGACGATCCCCCCCGCTCATGGCTACGCGCCAACCGCCACCGGCATCTCGTCGTAGGTCCGGCCGTCGAGCTTGCGACCGGCCTCCTTCTTCCGCACTCCGCCCCACTGCTTGAAGAAGAAGGGCACATCGGCCCCGCGACACTGACGTCGAATAGCGCGTACCCACGCCTTCTTGATGGGCCGCGCTCCCGCTCCGGATTCGCCGCCGACGATGACCCAGTGGATTCCGTCGAGGTCCAGGTTCGGGAGGGGCCCGAGGAGGGGCTCGAGCGAGAGGAACCGAACTTCGGCGGGAACCTCGCGGAGGCGGTCGATCCTCCACTCGTAGTCCTGGTTCTCGACCGAGACGCCCATCCACACGTTGGAAGACCACGGCAGGTCTTCCGCCACGTCCATGAGGCGGTCGGCGCGCTTCGTGAGGATCTGGAAGGTGTGCTGGGGGCAGTCGGCCATCGTCGCGAACACGCGCTGGATGAACTCGAGCGGGACCTTCTCGTGGAAGAGGTCGGACATCGAGTTCACGAACACGAGTCGGGGGCGCCGCCAACGGCGGGGCTCATCGACGCCGTCCTCGACCAGCCGGAGCTTCCCGGTCCAGCGCGGTCCGTTCCCGCGGTTCCGGGTGAGCCCCTCGTAGGGGCCACCCGACCCGCTGAAGCGGTGGGCCATCGACTCAGCGTAGCAGCGCTCGCAGCCGGGGCTGATCCGTGTGCAGCCTCTGACCGGGTTCCAGGTCGTCTCGGTCCACTCGATCGACGATTGGGTAGCCACGATCTCCTCATCCTCCATTCCCCCGGATCCCGGGTCAAGCGTCGCCGTCCTTGCCCTCGTCGAGGGCGAGCAAGAGCCTCGCGAGCCGGCGCCGCAGCCCGACCGCATCACCGTCCTCGACCCACGCCCGCCGAGCCTCCTCGAGCGCCACCGCAATCCGGGCACGGTGCCCGGAATGGGTCCCGTTTTGACGCTCCGTGACGGCCTCTGACGGAGCCAACCCCGCTAAACCATTGAGATCACTATCGGAAGGGGACGCTTCAGGTTCCTGTAGGGTAACACCCGTGGAGGTTCGAGTCCTCTCTTCCGCAAACGAGTGATCTCGGTCACTTGCGACAGGCCCCGCTTCGGCGGGGCCTTTGTCGTGGAGGAGCGCAGTTCCTGTGGAAGTGCGCTCCCGATCGCACCTCGTTCTCGTGGGCTTTGGGAACGACGTCGCCGCCGTTCCACTCCGGTCCGGAAGGTCTTGAGCGTTGGGAGAACCGGAGGGGCCGGGTAGTAGGTCTCGCTCAGGAGGGCCCATGCCGAGAAAGCGCCCGTTCGTCGCCTCGCTCAATGAGGTTCGCATCACTCGCGACGGGGAGACGGCGATCATCGAGTACGCCGACCCCGACGTCTGGACCACCCGCTTCAAGCTCGGGGCCGAGGTCCAGACCATGAGCGACGAGGAGATCCTCGAACGGTGGAACCGTGGCGTCGAAGCCACGGAGGACTTCATCGCCGAGCAGGTCTACGTCGCCGTCGAGATCCCACCCGGACGGCCACAGCTCCAGTGGGCCGAGAGGGCCGAACAGTGGACGCCGCGCGGCGGAGTCGTGCGCGGCATCGTGCTCGGCGGCGACAAGGACGCGCCCGATGTCGAGGTCGACGGCCGGGAGATGAGCTGGGCCGAGTTCGGCACGACCATGACCACCTACGCCGGGTGGGGCTTCCGCCTCTGCTTCGTCCCGGACGACGAGATCTACGAGCCCCCAACCATCGTGGTCCGCGATCCCGACGATGCCGATGCCTGACCTGGACGAGGCGCGCCTCATCGAGAACTGCACGCGATCGGAGCCGATGCGCCCCCCGAGGACCGTCACTGCGACCGTGGATGCCACGGCATCCACTTCGAGCGATGGGCAGCGGCGTCGGGACAGGAACACGAGAAAGAAGCGGAAGAAGCGCAAGCGCCGGTGAGCCTTGCCCGGTTCGGATACCTCGGGCAGGTCCCGCGAATGCACCACCACCCCGACCTCTCCGAGCGGATCGACGACGACGAGTGGGACGAGCTGGAGGCCCTGTTCGCAGCGTCGGGCGGACCCAACATGGAGACCATCTGCGGCCTCCTCAACGCCGTCGCGACGGCACCGAGCACGATCCCACCGAGCGCTTGGCTCCCCCTGGCGCTCGGCGAGCGCGAAGGAATCGGGAGCGAGAGCCCGCTGCTGGTCCGCCTACTGCGGCTCTACAACATGGTGGTCGACCAGCTCGCGCACGACGCCCCCCTGTGTCCCTCGCCGGACGACACCGAAGGGATCCGACATTGGTGCGAGGGTTACGCGCTCGGAGTAAACCTCGATGACGACTGGCGCCTCGACATCGAGTCGATGGCCTGGGCGACTCCGATCATCATGATCACCGACGGTGTCGGACCGAGCGAGCGGGTCGGCGATGACCTCGATGCGAGGGTGCTCGATGCCTATCACGGCCTGGCGGCGGCCCGTGTGAGCGCGGCGACCGCGTCAGGCGGACCTCGCACCGTCCGACGAGAGCCGAAGGTCGGCCGCAACGAACCCTGCCCGTGCGGCAGCGGGAAGAAGCACAAGAAGTGCTGCCTTCGGGCCTCCAACTGATCCGTCAATCGTCGTCCTGACGGTGCGACGTGGCGTCCTCGTCGACCCAGTCCTCCTCGGTGTAGATCATGCCCTTGCGCCCGGACACTTTCCGGGTCGGACCCGCGCGGTAGATCTTGCAGCTCTTCGGGCCGTAGCAGAACGTCTCGGTGCGGTAGCGACGATGGCCGGGGTTCCAGTGGTCGATGATCATCTCCACGGGCATCTCGCAGCCCCAGATGCACGCGCGGCAGATCTCGCCGTCGAAGGTGCGCTTGGCGAGACGGCGATGACCACGCCGGCGGTAGACGGGCAGCTCGGGAGGCGCGGCCGTCCACGGTGGGCCCCGTTTCGGCTCGGGCGGCGTGGAGAGCACCTTGACGCGACTCGCCTTGTACAAGTCCGCCGTCTCGCGCCGCCCATCGACGACCGGCTGGCCCTGCCCGCTGACCTCCATGTCGACACGAAAGCCGTGCTTGTCCTGGGCAGCCTTGCCGACAGCCACCGTGAAGGCGCGGTCCTCGTCGCCGAGCTTGCCGTAGAGGCGCAGCGAGTAGCCGAGGTACTCGTGGCTCCGCTCGTCGAAAGAGCGGGTCAGGCGGATGCGGGGCTGAACGGAGAGGACCTCCCCGCGCCAGGAGACCTTGTCGGCGGCGGCCATGTCGCTCGGGATCATCACCGGACCCCGGCGGAACGCAAGACCGCCGTCGACGCGACCTACTCGTCGCGGTCGTCGAGGGCCATCAGGAGCGCGAGCAAGCGACCACGAAGCTCGCCTCGGTCACCATCACGCTCCCAGGCTTCGAGGGCGTCACGAAGGCGCTCACAGATTCTAGGGGCGCCCCCAATACCCCGCCCTTCGATGCCGTTGCTGTCGCCTCGCCTCGTGCGGGGGTTTTCGGCGACCGCAGCCCGATGGGGTCGAGACGCCTTGTGCGGCGCGCCGGGTGGGGCGACAACCGACGCATGACCGGCTTCACGTGTCGAACGTGTGGGGGGCGGCATCCGGACCCTCCGCGGGTCTGGGGGGCAGACGCGCCAGCTCCCTACTACGACCTCGCTCCAGAGGACCGTGACCGGGCGGGGTTGAACGCGGACCAGTGCATCATCGAGACACCGGGCGAGACCCACTTCTTCGTGAGGGGCCGCTTGGAGATCCCGGTCGTCGATGAAGACGAGCCGTTCGCGTGGCTCGTGTGGGTCTCCCTCAGCGAGGCGAGCTTCGAGCGCGCGTCAGAGCTGTGGGAGCAGTAAGGACGAGAAGCCGAGCCGCCCTACTTCGGGAGGCTGTGTGACCGGCTCCCGTACGCTGAGCCAACGCTCTTCCTCGAGACGCGAGTTCACACTCGTCCCGTCGGGCAGCGTCCTTTCGTCGAGCTGGAACCCACCGACCACCCTCTCGCTCGTGAGCAGCGGGAGGGCATCACTCGCGCGCGCGTCTTGGAGATCGCCGAGCACTTCATGCATCCGAACGGGTCGGCAGGCTGAGGAAGATCATGACCTTCGGCGACGAGTAGCCGGACCGTTGCTCCACCTGGGCGGGGTGGTTACGCGGTGTGGGTGCGCTGGTGGAGGTCAGCTCGGAATCATGAGCGCCCGGTCGTCGCGACCGACTGGCTGCGCGGTTGTCTGCTGGGAGGGGCGCTGGCGGATGCGCTCGCGTTCGCGCACGAGGGTCGAGCGCCAGGCCCAGCTCCTGCTCTGCGGGTCGGGTCCATCTCCGACGACACCCAGCTCACTCTCGCGACCTGCGAGGCGCTGATCTCGGCGAAAGGTGAGGTGCGACCCGAGGTCGTGGCGGAGCACTTCGTCCGATGGCACCGACAGCACGGGTTCGTCGGCATCGGCGCCGCGACGGCGAAGGCGGTCCGTGAGCTGAGCGTGGGTGGACACTGGGCGCTCGTGGGCCGGAAAGGGGAGATGGCCGCCGGGAACGGAGCGGCGATCCGCGTCGCACCGCTCGCCTTTTGCGCTCGACCTGTCCACCCGGCGCGGGAGGCAGGTGCTCCGCGACGTGTCTCGGATCACCCACCACAGCGACGAAGCTTATGTGGGTGCGCTCGCGATCGCGCTCACAATCCGGAAGGCCGCCGCGGGGTGGTCCGATCGGACGGCACTCTTCGAGCACCTCGCGGCCGAGTTGCCCGACACAGCCGTGCGCGATCGGCTCGTCGAGGTCGCCGAGCACGAGGGTGTGACGATCACCGACTTGGCAGCGCAGCTCGGGTCGAGCGGCTACGTGGTCGAGTCGGTCCCGCTCGCCATCCACGCTTTCTGCGCGGAGGCGGAGGGGAGCTTCATCGAAATGGTGACCAAGATCGTCGAGGCCGGGGGCGACTGCGACTCGTAAGCATCGATGGCGGGCCAGTGCTTCGGAGCGTTGCGCGGGGTGGAGGGCCTCCCGAACGGCCTGCTCACCCAGCTCCCCAGCATCATCGAGGAGGTGTCCGACCAGATCGGTCACCGCCTCACCTGAGCGGGTGCGGACGTCTGGACTCATCGAAAGGTTGCAGGGCTCGATGGGTCTCGCGGCTGCCGCCGAGCAGCTAGACCCTGGCTTTCGAGCGCGGCTACGCCGACCGAATCACCTCGAAGTCGAACCAGCGCTCGGCGGCGGCCGTCTGGAATGAAGGGGTCAGCAACCCCAGCTCGCCCTGCCACGGAAAGTCGGCGGGTAGCTCGCTCAGTTGCTCGCGGACCCAGGTGCGACGTGGCCAGGGGTTGCGACTCCTGGGAGGGCCTCCCACTCCGACGGCGGAGAGCAGCTCCACGGTCTCCTCCTCGTCGTGGACCGCCAGGACCCGCAAGGTTCCATCCACCTCCAGTAGCCCGTGCTCATAGCCCCACAGCCAGTCCGCGAGTGAGTAGGCCGAGCCGAGGACCGTCACCCTCCCGTCGGCCTTGTCGATCACCACCCCCATCGACCCGACGAATCCGACGCGGGCGACCCAGTAGGCGTCACGCTCCATCAGGTCGGGCTCGAACCAGTGGGACCCAGTGCGCTTCGCGTATTCATCCGCTACCTCCCGCGCGTCTTCGAGTCCCACCATCGACGGGAGAGTGCGCCATCTGGGTGCAGACGTCTGCACCCGCCGACGTGGGCGGACGGGTGGACTCAACGGAGGACGAGCTGCGCGCCGGATCGCACGGTGACCGAGAGCGGCTGTCGATCACCGTGCGATTCGAGCCAGCCGCCCGACGCCGGGCCGCGGCTAGGCTGCGCGCATGCACCACCGCGTCGCGCTCGCCTTCGCCCTCCTGCTCCTCTCGCCTGGCTGCGACGGGAGCGCGCCGCCGCCCGACGCCGCCGCCGGTACCGACGCGGGCCTGGTCAACGCGAGCCCGAGCGACGCGGGGACGGGGCCGGCAGACGCTGGCTCGCCCCAGGACGGCGGCTGCGACATCTGCGACGCGGGGCCCCCGCCGATGGCCGACTACTACGTCAGCCCCGACGGTGACAACGACGGCCCCGGCACCCTCGAGGCGCCGTTCGCCACCCTCGCCGCCGCCGACGCCGTCGTCGCGCCCGGCGACCTCGTCTACTTCCGCGGCGGCACCTACCGCGAGCCGGGCGTGATCCGGGCCTCCGGCGAGGAGGGCGCGCCGATCCGCTGGGAGGGCTACCCGGGCGAGACCGTCGTCTTCGAGGGTCCCGGCCGCGGCGGCACCCCGTTCGTCGAGCAGCTCCGGGTGAGCGGCTCCTGGAACGAGGTGCGGCGGATCTGGGTGCAGGACTCGTCCGGCCCCGGCATCCGGGTATTCGGCGACCACGTCTGGATCGACGACGTCACCGTGCGCCGCTGCGGCACCACCGGCATCAACTTCTTCGAGGCCGACGACGGCCGCGTCTCCGACTCGCTCATCTCGCTGAGCTACAACCAGTACGACGCCGAAGGCCTGCCCGCGGACGGCGGCGGAGCCGACGGGATCTCGTTCGCCCACTGCCGCCGGGGCCTGATCACCGGCACGATCAGCTGGGGCAACTCCGACGACGGCTACGACCTCTGGGGCTCCTTCGACACCCGCATCGAGCACTCCTACGCCTACGGCAACGGCATCGACCGCTGGGGCGGCGAGGGCTTCGCCGGCGACGGCAACGGCTTCAAGCTCGGCAACTGCGACTCCACCGGCGTCGAGTCGTACCGCAACGTCTCCTGGGGTCACCCGCGGCGCGGCTTCGACAGCAACTGCAACTCGATGAGCAGCCTGCAGCACTGCACGAGCTTCGACGACCGCTACGGCTTCAACAACCGCCACGCGACCAACGCCTGGACCAACAGCGTCGCCCTCGCCTCCCGCTCCGGCGCGGTGCAGACGATGGAGGACGAGCCCCGGAGCAACGCCTGGGACCTCGGCATCGAGGTGACGCCGGCGCACTTCCTCGGCACCACGCCCCCCGAGCTCACCGGCGACGAGAGCGCCGCCGAGGCCCTCGCCCTCTTCCGCGCCTCCGATTTCCTCCGGCCCGCGCCCGGCAGCCCGCTCGTCGACGCCGGCGAGGACCTCGGCGAGCCCTACGAGGGCGCCGCCCCCGACCTCGGCGCCTTCGAGGCCCGCTGATTCGTGCTCTGGCTGTTCGGGCTCGCGCTCGCGGTCGGCTGCGATCGCCCTCTCACCCCCGCCGCCGCGCTCCGCGGAAGATGATAGAACGACGCTCCGAGGTCGTCATGCCAGCTATCCGCGTCGAGTCACCACGAGTGAAGAAGCAAAGCGCGCTGCGATGCGGCGCCTGGGTTCGAGCACGCAAGCTCGCGCCGGCGATCATCGGCCTGCTGTCGCTCTCGCTCGCCGCCTGCCAGGACGGGACGCCCGGCGCCGACGGGGGGCCGGACGCGTTTGTCGACGCGGACGCGGGCGCTGGGCCCGACGGCGGTGCGCAGCCCGACGGGAGCGCGGGCCTCGACGCGGGCGGGCTCGTCGACGCCGGCGCCGACGCGGGTCCGGGCACCGAACCCGTGTGCGACCGCAGCTTCCACGTGGCCTCGTCAGGCCGATCGGGCGCAGCCGGGACCATGGACGACCCGTGGTCCACCGTCGGCGACGTCAACGGCGCCGAGCTGCAGCCCGGCGACTGCGTGTGGTTCCGGCGGGGTGACAGCTGGGGCGAGAGCCTCACGCCTCCCTCGTCCGGCACGTCGGATCGCCCCATCGTGTTCGGCGCCTACGGCACCGGCGCCCCGCCGCGCCTCACGGGCGAGGGTGACCGCAGCTGCGTCGGATGGGTCGCGCCGCGCAGCCACCTGGTGTTCCGCGACCTGCACCTCGATGGCTGCGGTCGGCCGGGCGGCGGAAACGCTGGCGGAATCAGCGTATGGAGCGAGGGTGGGACCTCGAGGGGCCTCCTGATCGAGGGGCTGCTCATCGAGGGAGCCAAGACCTGGGGGATCTACATGAGCGGCGTCAGCGGCCTGATGATCCGCCGCACCAGGATCAGCGGCTCCGAGGAGCAGCACGGCATCTACCTCGACGGCACGCTCGGCCTCGATGACGCCGTCGTCGAGGGTTGCGAGATCCACCACAACAACCAGATGTGCGTTCAGCTCAACTCCAACGGACACAGCCGCCTCACCGGCGTGATCCTCCGCTACAACCGCCTCCACGACTGCGGGTTGGGGGGAGTGAACAACATCGGCGCCGACGGTTTGCGCGCACACCACAACCTCATCTACGGCGAGATGCCGGGGATCTACAACGGCTGCGACGGGGCGGACGACGGCTGCAGCGCCGGCGCCGTCGACGCCGTCTACGCCAACAACACCATCCACGTGATGGGGTCTGGTTGGGCGGCGTGTCTCTCCAATGGGTCCCCCCTCGGTGCGCCCGACTTCGCCTCGTTCGTCAACAACATCTGCGTCCACGACGCCGGCTCGGGGGTGGCCCTCGAGGACGGTGAGCTCAGCGCCGCCACCACGGACCACAACCTCTACTTCTCCAACGTCTCCTCGAGCGTCCCCTTCGAGTGGGGCGGCGCCTGGTACGACGACTTCGCCGCGTTCCAGGCCGGCACCGGGCACGGCGCCGACAGCTCCTTCACCGACCCGGGATTGCGCGACGCCTCCGGAGCGGGATACGAGCTCCTCGGGTCATCGCCCGCCGTGGACACGGCGTCCGACCTCGGCTTCACCCGCGACATCGTGGGTACCGCCGTCCCGAGCGGCAGCGCGCCGGACCGGGGCGCGTTCGAGCGCCCCTGAAGGGGCGTCGGACCGGGGACGCGGCGCCTTCTCGCCAGACGAGGAGCGCGCACGGCACGTTGCCCACGTCGCCATCACGACGGGAGGCAAGAGCCAGGGGGGAGGCAAGAGCCAAGCCGGGGCCTCTGACAAGCCCACTTGCGGCACGTATGCGAAAAGGTGCAAGGGCGCCCTTTGCGCCGGGTGTCTCGTACCGGCGGACGAGCAAGAAGCAGCCGCTGCTGAGCCCAATTCGGCCCCGCCGTCCTCCCCACGGCACTCCCTCCAACGGAACGCGCGCACCCCAGCGCCCCGAAGGCCGCTGAGGTCGGTGAAGAGGTCGCGCGATCAGGCCGGAGCTACGGAAACGGCTCCACGCGGGCGCCGTGGTGCTTGACCATCCAGTATGTTCCGCGCGGGAACACCACGTCCCGGTCCCCCGCGCACCAGCGCCGCTTCGCCTCGCGGTGCTTCTGGCGGAACTCCACCAGCTGCTCGATGGCGGCGATCCGCGCCTCGGTCTGCCCCGGTCCCGCCGCCACGTGCGGCCGCAGCGTCCCGCGCGCCTCGAAGGTCTTCGCGCGCCGATACGGAGAGACGTTCCGCGC
Source organism: Sandaracinaceae bacterium (assembly GCA_040218145.1). Classification (GTDB taxonomy): domain Bacteria; phylum Myxococcota_A; class Polyangia; order Polyangiales; family Sandaracinaceae; genus JAVJQK01. Next base: position 11,566 of record JAVJQK010000086.1, read on the forward strand.
GCGAGTCGGCCCCATCACCTTCCAGCCACGCGCCCGGATCTCCGTCCGCGCCTCCGCGAGCTGCACCTCGAGCTCCCGCGCGATCGCCTCTCGCGCCTCCTCCTCGTCCGCGAACCACTGCATCGGAAGCTCGAGCTTCACCGCCCCGGCAGCCGCCCACTTCTTCCCCGTGAAGTAGAAGTCCGGCTTCCCCGCCGAGAGCGTCCGCCGTCCGAGCTCCTCGAGCGTCGGGTTCAGTCCGGGCCACTGCTCCGGCTTCCAGACCAATCCCGCGGCGGTTGGGTTCACCATCGCGTAGGCGATCTGGTGGGCCACCGCCTCCGCCGTGTGCAGCTGCACGATGGTCAGCTGCCCGGGCGCCCACACCACGCCGACGACGTACCGCCGCAGCACCTGGATCGCGCACGCCAGGTGCGTGTCCAGCGCGTGCATGAACTCGCTGACGTTGCCGTGCGGCACGGTGACCACGAGGTGGAAGTGCGTGCTCATCACCGTCGCCATGTGCACCGTGACCCCGAACTTTGCGGCGCAGAGCGCGAGCACGTAGACGAAGAGCGCCGTGAGCTTGTCGTCCGGCCGCAGGAGGAAGCGGCGCCCCTCGACGCGGCGGCAGATCGCGTACGTCGCGTTCGGCTCGATGTAGCGCGGTGCGGGCACGACGACGGGCCATCGCAAGCCCCGATCCAAACCCGCGCCACGTGATCTCAGGTACTTACAGCGCCGGATCGGCGGGGGTGGCGGGCGGAGGGGTGGCGGACGCCGGCCGGGAGGGGGCTCCACGGTCGTCGGACGCCTCCGCGAGAGCGACCTGCCGTTGGCCTCGAAGCCGCGAACCCGAGGGCGTTTCGACAGGAAGAGCCCGCGCTCCAACACTGCGGTCGAGGTGGCTCGCGATGGGGCAGTTTCACCCTCGCGCTCATCATCCAACTCGGCGCGCCTCAGCCCTGGCGGTCTCGCAGAACGTGCACTCTGACAAACTCGGCGGGGGGCGTTCATGCGTCCTATCCCCAGGATTGATGTGCAGCCAGCACCGCTGTTCTGCTCCCCCGCCCTTTGCTAGAGATAGAAGCATGCGGCGACCCCTCATGGCTCTTCTGGCAGTCGGCCTGCTCAGCGCGGCCGGCGCGCAGGCCCAGCGTGGGTGGGCAACGGTCTCCCCGCCCGACATGGGGTTTCGAGCTGTCTTCCCCCGCGAGCCAGAGCACTATGCGCAAAGCAACAGGACGGAGTCCGGAACCTGGGTTGGCACCACATGGGAGGTCGACGACGTCGTGCGGGACCGCGCCTTTCAGGTGACCGTCAAGGACTACAGCCGCTACGACACGGCAGGCGCGTCGATCGACGCGGTGCTCGACGCCATGTGCCGTGGACACGACCCCAACGCCGAGATCCACTCGCTCCCCGCCAGCGTCCCTGCGCGCCGCTGCACCTCAGAGCGAGGCGTGGGCGGGACGGAGATGCGTGTGTTCTGGGTCGCGCCGCGTCTCTACGTCGCCTCCCACATCTGCGGTCGCCAGGACTGCACCTCTGATCGCGCCCGCTTCTTCGAAGGCTTTCAGCTCGTGCGCTGAGCGACGCCCGAGCGTCAAGAGAGCGCGACCGAGTCGCGAGGCCCTCCATCAGATCCTCGCTGGTCAGGCACAACGGCGGCGCCATCGCGATCCTCCAAGAGTGCGCCATCGGCGTGCAGACGTCTCCCGCAGTTCGACATCAGCTCGGCGGTCGCGGCGAACACTCCGCCAGTCGGGTCACGGTTCGGCAGTGCGGGCATTCCGCGAGGGGCCTGGCGGGCTCCTCCCACGCGTCGGCGCACGCCGAGCACTGACGCCAGTGGCCGGTGATGATCGTCGCGGGCACTGGCGCCTCACCGGCGTGATGGCCGCGGACGGTTCCTTGCCAGACTCCGTCCACCAGGAAGCCCGTCGCCTCGGCGGGTGCGCCGCAGCTCTCGCACGTCGTGTAGAGCTCGACGTCGGACTCCAGCCGGAGCGTCGTCAGCGCCTCTGGCGGCAGTCGGCAGTCCGGGTCGGCCCACTGTCGGAGCGGGGACGCGGCGCCTTCTCGCCAGACGAGGAGCGCGCACGGGCCGTCCTTGCTCTGCCAACCCGAGAGCTCGCCTCCGCAGCCGTCGCAGGCGATCGGCGGGTCCGGCTCGTAATCGTCGAACATGCCCACGTCGCCATCATAGGCTCCGTCCCTGCCCCGACCGCTTCTCGTCCTCTCACCGTGGTGGTACGAGGTGGTGATGGAGCCGCTCACGCGCGCCCTTCGTTCGCTCGACGGCCTCTCGGTCGGCGACGCGTTCGGCGAGCTGTTCTTCATGCCGGGCGAGGCGGCGTATCGCTTCATCCGAGCGCGGGCGATCCCCGACGGAAGCTGGCGCTACACGGACGACACCGAGATGGCGATCTCCATCGTCGAGGTGCTCGCGGGGCACGGGAGCGTCGACCAGGACGCGCTCGCGGCCGCGTTCGCCGCGCGCATGGATCCGAGCCGCCGCTATGGTGCAGGCGCGTACGGGATCCTGACCGCGATCAGAGAGGGGCTGCCCTGGGAGCGGGCCAGCCGCGGCGCCTTCCAGGGGCGCGGCTCGTTCGGGAACGGCGCCGCGATGCGCGTGGCGCCGCTGGGCGCGTACTTCGCGGACGATCTCGAGCGCTGCGTGGCCGAGGCGCGGCTCTCCTCGGAGATCACGCACGCGCACGAGGAGGGGATCGCGGGCGGGGTGGCGGTCGCCGTGGCGACGGCGCTCTGTTGGCGCCACCGGAACGAGCCCCTCGCGCCGACGGCCTTCCTCGAGGCGGTCCGCGAGCTCTGCCCCGAGAGCTACACGCGAGAGGGGATCGAGGCCGCGCTCCGACTCCCGGAGGAGGCCGACGTCGTGCAGGCCGCGCAGGCGCTCGGCAACGGCTCGGGCGTCACCGCGCCGGACACGGTGCCGCTCTGCCTCTGGCTCGCGGCACGCCACTTCGGGCGCCATGTCGACGTGCGCCATGTCGACGGGCGCTTTGTCGACGCGCTCTGGGAGACGGTCGCGGCGCTCGGCGACCGCGACACGACGTGCGCCATCGTCGGCGGCATCCTCGCCATGAGCGCGCCGGTCCCGGCCGAGTGGCTGGAGCGCCGAGAGCCGCTCCCCGAGGTGTGAGCCAACCGATGGAGATGTTCGTCCACCATCACGTCACCGAGGCCAACCGTGAGCAGTCGAGACTTCGAGAGAGAGCGCGAGCTTCTTCAGGCCGTGCTCGGTCAGCGGTTCGAGCTGACGGTGGCCACGAGCTCCCTGAAGCTCGCGTTCGACGCCGCCAACCACCGGCACCGCTACCTCTGGCTCGACCCAGCGTGGGTGCTCGAGGACGCGGCGGGCACCACGGAGCTCCACAGCCGAGACTGTCCTGACGACGGCGACGCGTTCAGGGCCTGGGCGGCTGGGCTGGACCCTCTGCGGACCGCCGCTCTCTCGGCGATCCGGCGTGATGGCGACACGACGTTGCTGGTGTTCGAGAACGGCAAGCGGCTCCGGTCGCTCGACGGAGCGACAGAGGACGACGACGCTTGGTACGACGACTTCTACTGGCGCGGGCCGGACGCGGACGAGGAAGGTACCCCGCTTCGATCATGAGCAGCTTCCGCATCGACGTGGCCGACCCGAGCACCGCCATCCACGACGAACGCGACCCGGGCGAATCGCCCGACGAGACGAGCATGGGCCATCGCCCGCGACGTCGTCCATGAGCCGGCTGCGAGATCCGCACTTCAGGCGGCGGATCCCGCAGCGAGACGGCAGACGATCCGGCGAAGAACCGCTCCGGGGGGCTCGGCACGCTGCTTGATATGGGCAGGTGCATCCCCTCAACCCGGAGCCATCGAATGTCCCGTCATCTCATGTTCCTCGTCGCTCTCCTCGCGTTCGCCGTGGGCTCGGTCGCGGTCGTGCACGCCCAGGGCGATCGTCCGCCGCGTCGCCCGCCGCCGGAGGCCTTCGAGGCCTGCGCGGATCAGGAGGAGGGCAGCCTCTGCGCGGTCGAGACGCCGCACGGCACGCTCGAAGGCACGTGCCGCGCGCCGCGTGGGGAGACGCTGGCGTGCGTGCCGAACGATCATCGCCCTCCGCCCCGTGAAGGTCGCCAGTAGACTGCGGCCGTGAGCGACCCCGGACCGGACCGGATCGCGCGAGCGCTGCCGCTGCTGGCGGTGCTCGCGGCGGTCGCCCTCCTCGCGAGCCAGGTCCTCGCCTGGGTCGGCGTGGAGCGCGCAGCCCAGGCCGCGAACCGGGGCGAGGCCGACGTCCTGCTCGACACGTTCGAGGTCTACGTGCGGCAGCTCGGGCGACGGCCCGAGGTCGAAGATCTCCAACCCTTCCTCGAGGCTCACGCCGACACCGGGCTGCACTACGTCGCGGTCCGTCACCCGGGCGGGAGAGACGTGATCGAGGCCGGCGACGGCCAGCTCCCCGACCCGGGCGAGGACGGGTTCGTCGAGGGCGAGGGGCGCGTGCGCGCGCTCCGCATGCCAGCGGGACCCGGCCGGCCGCCTCACGCGTTTGGTCCTCCGCACGCGGACGCGCGTCCCCCGCCGCCTCCGAGGCCACCCCCGCAGCTGGTCGTCGAGCTGGCGCCGCGGCTCGGGCCCGCGCTCCGGGCGGACGGGCTCCGCACGCTGGTGGGGGCCGCGATCGCGTCGGTGCTCTTCGCGCTGCTCGCCCTCGCCCTTCGACGCGCGATCCGCCAGCGGGAGGTCGCGGCCCGTCGGGCCGAGCACGACCGGCGGCTGGCCGCGCTCGGCGAGATGAGCGCGGTGCTCGCCCACGAGCTGCGCAACCCGCTGGCCAGCCTCAAGGGCCACGCGCAGCTCCTCCTGGAGACGCTGCCCGACGGCGAGCGGCCACGCGCCAAGGCGGCGCGCATCGTGTCGGAGGCCGAGCGGATCGAGGAGCTGACGACGAACCTGCTCGAGTTCGTGCGGTCCGGGCAGATCGACGACGCGCCGCTCGAGCTGCGCGGGCTGGTCCGCGCGGCGGTGGACGCGGTGGGCGCGGAGCGCTTCGAGGTCGCGCTCCCGGAGCGAGACATGCAGGCCCGAGGCGACCGGCCGCGGCTGCTCGAGGCGCTGATCAATCTGCTGACCAACGCGGCGCAGGCGAGCGAGGAGAAGGCCTCGGTCGAGCTCGTCTCGGCCGGCGGCGCGGCGAAGATCGTGGTGCGCGATCGGGGCCCGGGCATCGACGAGGACCAGCTCGCGCAGATCTTCGAGCCCTTCCACACGACGCGGATCCACGGCACGGGGCTCGGCTTGCCGATCGCGCGGCGCATCGTCGAGGGGCACCGTGGCACCATCGAGGTCGCGAACCGCGACGGCGGCGGCGCGACATTCACGATCACCCTCCCCCTGGGAGGCGCGGGAGCGGGCTGATGGCGCGAGTGCTGGTAGCGGACGACGAAGAGGGCATCCGGAGCTTCCTCGCGGAGGCCCTCGAGCTCGACGACCACGAGGTGGAGCAGGCGGCGGACGGCGCCGAGGCGCTCTCCATGCTCCGTGAGCGCAGCTTCGACGTCCTGCTGACGGATCTGAAGATGCCCGCGCTCGACGGCATGGGCCTGCTCGCTCACGTGCGCGCGGAGCAGCCCGAGACCGAGGTCATCGTGCTCACCGCCCACGGCACGGTGGCCAACGCGGTGGAGGCGATGCGCAAGGGCGCCTACGACTTCCTCGAGAAGCCCATTGGCAGCCCGGCCGAGCTGCGGCTGCTCATCGCGCGCGCGGTCGAGCGGCGGCGGCTGCGCACGGTCGAAGAGGGCGCGGCGCGTGCCTCGACGGAGCTCCCGCCGCTCACCTACGGCGACCCGAAGATGGAGCCCGTCGTCGAGGCGCTCTCGAAGGTCGCGAGGACGGACGCGACGGTGCTGCTCGTCGGAGAGAGCGGGACCGGCAAGGAGGTCGCGGCGCGCGCGGTCCACGGCTGGAGCAAGCGCGCGGGCGGGCCCTTCGTGGCCGTCAACTGCGCCGCGCTCTCGGAGACGCTGCTCGAGAGCGAGCTCTTTGGACACGAGAAAGGTGCCTTCACGGGCGCGCACGCGCGGAGGCGCGGCCGGATCGAGCTCGCCGAGGGCGGGACGTTCTTCCTCGACGAGGTCGGCGAGCTGAAGCCGGCCCTACAGGCCAAGCTGCTCCGCGTGCTCGAGGAGCGGGCCTTCGAGCGCGTCGGCGGCACGCGCACCCTCCGCGCCGACGTGCGCTGGGTCGCGGCCACCAACCGAGACCTCGCCGCGATGATCGCCGACGGCAGCTTCCGCGAGGACCTCTACCACCGGCTCGCCGTGTTCCCCGTGCGCCTGCCCGCGCTCCGCGAGCGCCGCCGGGACATCCTCCCGCTCGCGAAGAGCCTGCTCCGCCGCGTCGGAGCCGACCTCGGCCGGGGCGAGCTGACGATGACCGACGACGTGGCGGCGAAGCTCGAGGGCGCCCGCTGGTCGGGCAACGTGCGAGAGCTCCGCAACGTCCTGGAGCGGGCGGCGATCCTCGCGGACGGCGCGCCGATCGCGGCAGAGCACCTGTGGCTCGACCCGACGCGCCCGCCCGCGGCCGCGAGCGAAGCCGAGCCGGTGACCCTCGAGGACGTCGAGCGGCGCGCGATCGCCCGCACCCTCGAGGCGGTCGACGGCAACCGCAAGGAGGCCGCGGCCCAGCTCGGGATCGGCCTGCGCACCCTCTACGACAAGCTCAAGCGCTATGGCCTGAGCTGACGACTTGCCGCCTGCACGAGCGGGCTCGCCATGGGAAGCTCGCTGGATGTGGTCCACGATCCCCCATCGCCCCGCCGTCGAGGGGCTGGCGATGATCGCCGACGAGTCCGTCGAGACGTGCCGCGACCGAGGCGCGCGCTGGACGTTCGAGCGCGTGCTCGCGCGTCGGCTGACCCTCCAGACCATCATGGTGGTCATGCGCGCCAGCGGCGGAGGCATCGCGTATGGAAAGTCGCTCGTCACCGTCGCGGCGCCGGAGCGGGTGACGGCGCTCGGTGTCGCGATCGACGCGCGAGATGCCCGAGCCGCGCGCTCCGTGCTCGACGAGTGGATGCCCGGCTCGAAGGCGCTGAACGAGCGCCTCGTCTGCAGCCTGATGGACGCGTTTTCGGGCGAGGTAGACCCCACCTGAGAGACCGTGCCCCTCTGTCGTCGTCAGGTCGCCGGTCAGTGCCAGCCGATCGGTCCGCTCAGGTGGTCGATCGTGTACATGAGGCCGTACGGCCCCACGCCGTCCTCGGCGCGGCGGGCGACGACGAAGACGGGGCCGGCGGCGTGGAGCGCCAGGCGCGCTCGGGTCAGCACGTAGTCGAGTGCGAGGCGGGCGGCGCGGGCGTTGCCGTCGGGGAAGGGATGGAAGAAGCACACGTCGAGGTACGCCCGCGCGGCGCGCGCGATCGCGGGCGTGTCGGAGCGGTTCGCCTCGTTCAGGCACGCGGCGAAGCGGCGCTCGGTGTCTGGCTCGAGGCCGTAGCGCTCGGCGCCTCCGTGGGCGACCGCGACGCCGGTGCGGAACGCTGTCGGCGCACCAAGCACGAGAGTCTGCCACTCGGTCAGCCGCTCCAGGGTCAGGGGGCGTCCCGCGCGGGCGTCGGCGCGCGCCGCGGACAGCGCCTCTGCCAGGCGGTCTGCGCGCGCTGGGTCCCGCGGCCGGTCGACCTCCGCGATGAAGCGACGGTGGCCGTCGTCGCGGACCGGGGCGGGGTGCGCGTGGCGCTCATGGCCGGTCCACCGGACGTTCCCGCGTGTCGACAGCCAGGCCGCGAGCGCGTCGACCGGCGCCCGGTCTCCCGTCCTTCGCGCTAGATCGGCTAGGTCGTCGACGACCGCGCGGACGGTGACCTCGGCCGGCTCGGTCCAGCTGTCGAACCGCCCTCCGATCGCCTCGTGCACCAGCATCTCGGCCTCTCGAGGCGGCAGCCCACGGCGCTCGAGCGCCCACGCCAGGATCCGCTCGAACGTCGCGTACCAGGCATCGTACGTGTCGGTCCACTCGAGCACGACCGGCAGGAGGCGCGACGCGATACGGCTCGCGGCCTCGCCCTCGTCCAGCCCCTCTACGTCGCGATCCCAGTCCTGGAACAGCCGCGCCAGCTCTTCGAGCCGCGCTCGGAGGTCGGAGACGGCGCCGAGGATCTTGCCGCGCATCTCTTCCCGGCCGCCGCGGAGGCTGTGTCCTGGACAGCAGTAGCTCTCGACGATACCGCCACCACCCGCCGACCACTGCCACCCGGCGATCCAGGGGCCCTCCGAGGCGAGGAGGGCTCGGTCGACGTCTCCCTGCAGTTGCCGACGCTTCTCATCCCGCCGCGGCGGCTGGATGGCGGCGGGGGGCAGCACGCCGTCGACGACCGCGACGATCCGCTCGGGGTCGTAGACGTGCAACGCAGGATCCACGTCCGCCCATCGGAGAGCTAGGATGGTAGACACCGTCCGAGGCTACCTCATCCGGCCGCGGCTACGATTCACTCGGCAACCTCCTCCAGCCATCGGGTCAGCGCGGCCGGCGGGTTGAGGCGCCGGGCGCGCTCGGTGTTGGTAGGATCGGGCGGCATCACCTCGGCTTGACGACTCCCCACGCTGGCTCGCCAACCCGAGGCGTGACACACGAACCGCATGTCGTTCCTCGACCTACTCGCACCCTGGGCAGTCGCCAGAATCGTCGTGCGCGACCTGGGGGTCGAGGATCCCGTCACTCACGTCGCTGCACACCTGAGGAAGCGATTCAGCGAGAAGCCCAGCGACGGCAGTTCCCACCGCTTTCGAGTCGAGGGCGACGCCCTCGCGGATCTCCGAGCCGTCGGCGTGGTCGTCGGCAGTGCCCCCGCGCGCTCGCACTACGCTCGAGTCGGTTTCGACCTTCTCCTTCGCCGGCGCGACGACGGGGATGTCGCTCTGGAGGCCCGGGAACGGGTCGTCCTCGGATGGTGGGAGCGAGAGGCGGTAGGCGAGGTCCTCCAGGGCCGACTCGAGGAGATCCGCGAGGACCTGGTCTCGAGCTCGTAGTGACCGCCTGGGTCGTCTTCGTTCGTCAGGCTCCGATGGCCACGTTCGGCCACGTCGACAGACCGTCCAACGACACCCGCAATCGTCGACTGCATAGCGTAGCGAGCCGACCTACGCGCCGGGGACGATCCTACCCAGAGTCATGTGTCGGTCCTCCGGGCCTCCGCCTCTCGGAGCATGGGAACGAGCCCGGGGTCGGCCGCTGGACGGTCGGCGCGATCTTCGGCCGACTCGCCGAGATCGTTGCGCAGGGTCGGGTCGGCCCCCTGGGCCAACAGCAATTCGACCGCCGCCCGCTCGCCAGCGTTCGCGGCGAGGATGAGCGCCGTGTTCAGGAAGTCGTCGCGAACGTCGACGTCCACCCCGGACTCGAGCAAGTGGCGCATGATCTCCACCTGGCCCATCGCCGCCGCGATGTGCAGCACCGGCGAACCGAGCACGTCGACCGAGTGAGGATCGGCGCCGGCGGCGAGGGCTCGCCGCACCGCGCCCACGTCGCCGCCCTCCACCGCCACGGCCAGCGCGTGGTGCTCGCGCTGGTACCGCTCGAACTCCTCGGTGAACGCGACGTTCGACAGTCCCTGGGCGCGCAGGGCGGCCATGTGTTCTCTCGCTCGCCTCGCCGCGGGATGCATTCCCTCGCAGATGCTAGCAGTCGACGCGCTTCCTGATCACCTGCGAGGGCAGCTATCCTTGGGCCGTGCCCCAGGGGGATCAGCTCGACGACGTTGCGTCCATCCGCAAGCGGCCGGGGATGTATGTGGGCGACACGGACCGGTCGGGTGTGCATCAGCTGCTGTGGGAGGTGCTCGCGAATGCGATCGACGAGCACCTCGCTGGGCGGTCCAGACGCATCGACGTGACCTTGCACTCGGACGGCTCGGTCTCGGTGGCGGACGACGGCGCAGGCATCTCGTTGGACGTCGACGAGGGCGGCACGTCGTGGCTCGAGCGGGTGCTCACCACGCTCCACGACACGGCGACCGCGGATGGACACGCGCCCCACGTCCATCTGCGAGTGTGTCACGTCGGCCTCTGCATGGTGACTGCCCTCTCGTCCACGTTCTCGGCCGAGGTCCGGCGCGCGGGTCGAGCGTGGCGCATCGAGCTGGAGCGCGGCCGGGTGACGTCGGAGCTCGCGGCGATCGGCTCTGCTGACGGCACGGGGACCACCATTCGCTTCGAGCCGGACGAGACCATCTTCGCGACATCTGGCTTCGACGTGGAGGTGGTCGCTCGGCGCGTCCGGGAGATCTCCGCGCTGCTCCCCGGGCTGACAACTAGCTTCGCCTGCGAGCGCCACGAGCACGGAGCCGACCTCGAGGTGGCCGACCTCCTGGCCAGCTCCCGACAGGGCGCGCGCGAACATCGGGCGCCGGTCAAGGGAGAGGCTCGCCACGGAGAGGCGGTCGCCCGCGTCGCCTTCGAGTGGCGCAACTGGCCCGTCGCCCCCAGCGTCATCGGCTATTGCAATCTCGACGTGTCGCCCGAAGGCAGCCACATCGACGGGTTCCGGCGGGGCCTGGCCCGCGCACTCGGCCGCCGAGACGACCGCCAGGTCTACGCGTCGCTCTCCGTCGGTCTAAACGCCGTCCTCTCGGTCCTCGTCATCGACCCGGGCTACCAAGGCCCGACGAAAGAGCGGATCAGCTCGCAGGATGCGCGCGCGGCGGTCGCCGAGGCGACGGCGCGGGGGCTCGAGCGGGCGCTCGAGTCGGACCCCGCGCTGCGTGAGCATATCGCTCGGCTCACGCGTCCTCGATGACGAGACGTGCTATTGTTCTGCTCACGCCCTGTTGTCGGATGAGGCGCACGCACGCATGACCCGTTCCGCCATTCGAGAAGGACACGGGGCGGAGCAACGCGATCGACGTCCGCTCACTCGGTGAGGCCTGCCGCGGACCGCTTCGAGAGCGACTCGGCGCGAGGTTCGAGCGCGTCGCGAGCCTGCTCAGCGACGACGCGTGAGCGCCTCAGCGAGCCTCGACGCGCCAGGACGAGGGGCTCGCGCCGACCTCGCGCTTGAAGGCGCGGGAGAAGGCGGCCTCCGAGCGGTAGCCGACCTGCGCCGCGACCTCGGCGATGGGGACCTCGGAGCGGAGCGCGCGGCGCGCGACCGTCATGCGCCAGCGCGTGAGGTAGGCGGCGGGTGAGACGGCGAGCCGCTCGGTGAAGCGCGTGTAGAGCGCCGAGCGGCTCACGCCGGCCGCGCGGGCGAGCGTCGCCGCCGTCCACTCGCGCTCGGGCGCGCGGTGGATCTCGCGCAGGGCCTTGGCGAGGACCGGGTCCGCCAGCGCGGCCAGCCACCCGTGCTGCGCGGCGCCGCTCTCGTTCATCCATGCGCGGAGGGCGTGCACCAGGAGCACCTCGGCGAGTCGCGTGACGACGGTCTGGGCGCCGGGCCGCGCGCCGCCGACCTCTTCCGTCAGGAGCCTGAGCGTCGCGTCGAGCCAGGCCGAGGTGGAGCCGCCGGACGCGACTCGCATCAGCGCGGGCAGCTCGTCGAGGAGGAGCGACGCGTCTTCACCGAGCTCGAACGTGCCGCAGAGGATGCTCGTGCGCGGGCCGTCCCCTTGATGGAACACGCAAGGCAAGCCGTCACTGCCGACGTTCGAGGGGAGCGTCGTGATGTGTCTCGGGGCGCGCTCGGGCTCGCTCGACATGACGTGCGGGTCCCCGTGCGGAAGCAGCAGCAGATCCCCCGCGCGCCACGACACGGCCTCCCCACCGTCGACGCGGACATAGCCCGAGCCGCTGACCGCGACGTGGAAGATCGCGCTCTCGGTTCCGTTGGTCCGCACCCCCCACGGCGCATCCAGCTCCGCGCGGCAGAACACCGTCCCGCGGATCGCGAGGTGGTCGAAGATGATGCTCAGCGTATCGGACTGCACGTCAACCTGGACGATCTGCACAGATGTTGGGACGAGAAGACATGGTTCGTCCTACCGAGAAGACTACTGTGACCGGGCGCCCAATGCACGGGCGCCGAAAGGAACACCATGACGAAGCGCGCCTGGATCGCCTCCCTCCTCAACTTCTTCTTCGCGGGGCTCGGCTACATCGTGCTCGGGCAGAAGCGCCTGCTCGGCGTCGGCTGGACGCTCGCCGCCCTGGGCCTGACCTACGTCGAGCTCTCCATCCAGACCGAGGCGCCCGCCTACTACTGGCCGATGTTCGCGAGCGTCTTCGTGCTCAACACGTGCTTCGCGATCGACGCCTTCCAGCTCGCCAAGCGAGGCGCCGCCGCCCCGGCCTGACGCTCGCTCTCGTTGGCGTCAGGCTCCGATGGCCACGTTCAGCCACGACGAGAGACCGTCCAGCCAGACGCGCAAGCAGGTCTCGTCGGTCACCCAGGCGCAGGTGCCCTCCAACCCCGATTCCGTGGCGTAGCGGAGACGGCACACCGGCTTCTCGACGCTCGAGACGAAGTCGGGGTCGGGGCCCAGCGTGATCGAGAGTCGCGTGCCAGGGCCGCCCGGCGCTAGCTCGCGCTCGAACGCGCGTCGGTCGTCCAGCCAGCGCGCCACGGCGTCCTGCGTGTCGCGCAGCTGCGTCCGAGGGATCTCGACGTGATGCAGCCGCACCAGGTGATCTTCCTGCGGCGGCTCGAGCCAGCCGTGGTGCGCCCGAAGCTCCACGTCCGCGACGTACACGGGCCCACGGTCCGTCACCCGCGTGGTCACCAGCGTCGCTACCGCCGTCCGGTATCCGCTGTTGCTGAGCAGCTCCCAGCTGAGTGATGCGTCCACGGGCTTCAGCTCCAGTCGAACGTCGTGAGCGCGGTCCGGGTCTCGGGGTCGAAGAAGAGCAGGAGCGCGCAGTCGTGGGTGAGCGCGTACCGGTACGCGTCGACGGCGCCGATGTAGCGGAAGGCTCTCCCGTCCTCGGTGAGCGGTAGGGGTGAGGCCCTGTCGGCCGCGCCCCCGGTCGTGCGCACGAGTGGAAAGTCGGTGACGGTCCAGTTCCCACCGGGAGCATGCCCGCCGAGGGCCGCGAGCGCGACGCGGCTGTCCGCGCTCGGCTCGAGCCCCGGGTGGTACAGCGCGCCGCGCTCGCGGAATTCGGCGCGCTGCCTCGCGAACCCCGCTCGCGCCTCGGCGTAGTGAGCGTTCAGATCGGCCAGCCGGGTGCTGGCTGCTCTCGACCGGGGGAGGAGAAAGAAGTCGAAGCCGGTCGCCACCACGCAGCGACCTCCCGAGTAGCGGTACCCGAGCCAGTTCTCGCGACACAGAGAATTGAAGGCGGCGTCACTGTCGCCACCGGCGACGAAGCGCACCACCTCCACCGATATCACCGGTCTCCATGAGACCACCGGTGGCACTGCGGACGGATCTCGGCGCGCGCCACGCTCGCGAGACGGTCGCGAGGGCGCTGCTCGGCACGAGCGCCG